>NZ_BBWM01000056.1:0-62612 GCF_001463805.1 Aureimonas sp. D3
TCCACTTGAATGGGGGGACGCGGCGGTGTACACCGCCGCGTTCCCTTTGCCCTATTGGGCGGTTTGGGCGCCGTTGAGGCGTCCTGTTCAAATTGGCTGAAGACTGTTTTAGCGCTCGGAAAGCGCCGGTTCTCCGGCATGGCTCCGACGGAAGGACGAATGCAATGAACGGCCAGAATATCCGCATCCGCCTGAAGGCGTTCGACCACCGAGTGCTCGACGCTTCCACCCGCGAGATCGTATCGACGGCAAAACGTACGGGCGCCAACGTGCGCGGGCCTATCCCGCTGCCGACGCGCATTGAGAAATTCACGGTGAACCGCTCGCCCCACATCGACAAGAAGTCGCGCGAGCAGTTCGAAATGCGGACCCACAAGCGGCTCCTCGACATAGTCGACCCGACGCCGCAGACCGTGGATGCGCTGATGAAGCTCGACCTCGCCGCTGGCGTCGACGTCGAGATCAAGCTCTGACGAGCCTAACAAGAACCGACCGGGTGTTGAGCCTCTAAGGTTCCTCTGAAGGAAGAACATATGCGTTCAGGTGTGATTGCACAGAAGGTCGGCATGACCCGCATCTATAATGATGCAGGCGAGCATGTTCCGGTCACGGTCCTGAAGATCGAAAATCTGCAGGTTGTCGGCCAGCGGACCGAAGAGAAGAACGGCTACACGGCTGTTCAGCTCGGCGTCGGTCTCGCGAAGGTCAAGAACACGTCCAAGGCCATGCGCGGCGTCTTCGCCCAGGCCTCGGTCGAGCCCAAGCGCAAGGTCGCGGAGTTCCGCGTTTCGAGCGACAACCTCATCGAGGTTGGTGCCGAGATCACGGCCGAGCATTTCGTCGCGGGTCAGCTGGTGGATGTCACCGGTACCTCGATTGGTAAGGGCTTCGCCGGCGCTATGAAGCGCCACAATTTCGGCGGTCTTCGTGCCACGCACGGTGTGTCCGTGTCGCACCGTTCGCACGGTTCGACGGGTCAGCGCCAGGATCCGGGCAAGGTCTTCAAGAACAAGAAGATGGCTGGTCATATGGGCCAGACCCGCGTGACGACCCAGAACCTCGAAGTGATCCGTACGGATGCCGACAAGGGTCTGCTCCTGATCCGTGGCGCCGTCCCTGGCTCCAAGGGCGGCTGGATCTACGTTCGGGATGCGGTCAAGGTTCCGCTTCCTGCCAACGCTCCCAAGCCTGCCGCGATCCGCCAGGCCGCGAATGCCGGCTCGGCCGCTGAAGCCGCTTCCGAGGGTACGGAATAATGGACATCAAGATCACTTCCCTTTCCGGCGGTGACGCTGGCTCGGTGACGCTCGCTGACGAGATTTTTGGTCTCGAGCCGCGCGAAGACATTCTGCAGCGCGTCGTTCGCTGGCAGCTCGCCAAGCGTCAGCAGGGCACGCACCAGTCGCTCGGTCGCGCGGAAATCGCTCGCACGGGCGCCAAGCTCTACAAGCAGAAGGGCACCGGTCGCGCTCGTCACGGTTCGGCGCGTGCTCCGCAGTTCCGCGGCGGTGGTAAGGCTCACGGCCCGGTTTCGCGTTCGCACGCTCACGACCTGCCCAAGAAGCTGCGCGCTCTCGGTCTGAAGCATGCGCTCTCTGCCAAGGCGAAGTCCGGTGGCCTGATCGTCGTTGACGACCTCGCTTCGAACGACGGAAAGACCAAGGCGATCGCCACGCAGTTCGCCGGCCTTGGCTGGACCAATGCGCTGATCATTGGCGGCTCCGAGCTCGACGTGAACTTCTCGCGTTCCGCTCGCAACCTTCCGAACATCGACGTGCTGCCGATCCAGGGCATCAACGTCTATGACATTCTTCGCCGTCAGACGCTTGTCCTGTCGAAGGCGGCCGTCGAGGCTCTCGAGGAGCGCTTCAAATGACCGATCTTCGTCATTACGACGTCATCACCAGCCCGGTGATCACCGAGAAGTCGACCTTCGTGTCGGACTTCAATCAGGTGGTCTTCAACGTTCCCGGTACCGCGACCAAGCCGCAGATTAAGGCCGCCGTCGAGGCGCTCTTCGGCGTCAAGGTTACGGCTGTTAACACGCTGGTCCGCAAGGGCAAGACCCGTCGCTTCCGTGGCCGTCTCGGTCGTTTGAGTGATCAGAAGAAGGCGATCGTGACGCTGGCCGAAGGTCAGTCCATCGACGTCTCGACCGGTCTGTGACGCCTGGCCGCGAGGAATTGAGAACATGGCACTGAAAAGCTTCAATCCGGTCACGCCGAGCCAGCGCCAGCTGGTCATCGTTGACCGCTCGGGTCTCTGGAAGGGCAAGCCGGTCAAGCAGTTGACGGAAGGCCTGCATTCCAAGGGCGGCCGCAACAACATGGGGCGCATCACCGCGCGCTACCAGGGTGGCGGTCACAAGCGCACCTACCGCATGATCGACTTCAAGCGTCGCAAGCTCGACGTCGTCGGCACGGTGGAGCGCATCGAGTACGATCCGAACCGCACCGCCTTCATCGCGCTGATCCGCTATGCGGACGGCGAGCTGGCCTACATCCTGGCCCCGCAGCGCCTCGCTGCCGGCGATCAGGTCGTGGCCGGCCTCACCGGCGTCGACGTGAAGCCCGGTAACGCGATGCCGCTGTCGGCGATGCCGGTCGGCACCATCATCCACAATGTGGAGATGAAGCCGGAGAAGGGTGGTCAGATCGCGCGCTCGGCTGGCGCCTATGCGCAGCTCGTCGGCCGCGATCAGGGCATGGCGATCCTTCGTCTGAACTCGGGCGAGCAGCGTCTCGTCTCCGGCTCGTGCTTCGCCACGGTCGGTGCCGTATCCAATCCGGACCACGGCAACATCAATCTGGGCAAGGCCGGTCGCTCGGTCTGGCTCGGACGTCGGCCTCATGTCCGCGGTGTCGCGATGAACCCCGTCGATCACCCGCACGGTGGTGGCGAAGGCCGCACCTCGGGTGGCCGTCACCCGGTTTCGCCCTGGGGCAAGCCGACGAAGGGCAAGCGGACGCGTCAGAACAAGTCCACGGACAAGTTCATCATGCGCTCGCGCCATCAGCGCAAGAAGTAAGGGAAACACTCCATGACACGTTCCGTCTGGAAAGGTCCGTTCGTTGATGGCTACCTGCTGAAGAAGGCCGAAAAGGTCCGCTCCGGCGGTCGCAACGAAGTCATCAAGATCTGGACCCGTCGGTCCACGATCCTCCCGCAGTTCGTCGGTCTGACGTTCGGCGTGTACAACGGCAACAAGCACATCCCGGTCCTGGTCAACGAGGATATGGTCGGACACAAGTTCGGCGAATTCTCCCCGACCCGCACCTATTACGGCCACGGCGCCGACAAGAAGGCGAAGAGGAAGTAACATGGGCAAGGCCAAGGCCGAGCGTGGGCTCAAGGACAACGAGGCTCGGGCAGTTGCTCGCACCATCCGCGTCAGCCCACAGAAGTTGAACCTGGTCGCGCAGCTGATTCGCGGCAAGAAGGTGGATCGTGCGCTCGCCGATCTCACCTTCTCGCGCAAGCGCATCGCCGAGACCGTGAAGAAGACGCTGGAAAGCGCCATCGCCAACGCCGAGAACAATCACGATCTCGACGTCGACGCTCTGGTCGTTGCCGAGGCGTTTGTCGGCAAGTCGATCACGATGAAGCGTTTCCACGCTCGTGGCCGCGGTCGTGCGAGCCGGGTGGAGAAGCCCTTCTCGCATCTGACGATCGTGGTCCGTGAAGTGGCCGAAGAGGAGGCCGCGTAATGGGTCAGAAAGTCAATCCGATCGGCCTTCGTCTCGGTATCAACCGGACGTGGGACTCGCGTTGGTTCGCAAACACGAACGAATACGGCAAGCTGCTCCATGAGGATCTTGCGATCCGCAAGTACCTCCTCAACGAGCTGAAGCAGGCGGCGGTCTCGAAGGTCGTCATCGAGCGTCCGCACAAGAAGTGCCGTGTCACGATCCACTCGGCTCGTCCGGGCATCGTGATCGGCAAGAAGGGCGCGGACATCGAAAAGCTTCGCAAGAAGCTCGGCGCGATGACCAATGCCGAGACGCACATCAACATCGTTGAAGTGCGCAAGCCCGAGACCGACGCGACGCTGGTCGCGCAGGGTATCGCGCAGCAGCTCGAGCGCCGTATCGCCTTCCGCCGCGCCATGAAGCGCGCTGTGCAGTCCGCGATGCGTCTGGGTGCCGAAGGCATCCGCATCAACTGCTCGGGTCGCCTGGGCGGCGCGGAAATCGCGCGCATGGAATGGTACCGCGAGGGCCGCGTGCCCCTGCATACCCTTCGTGCGGATGTCGATTACGGCACGGCCGAAGCCCACACCGCCTACGGCGTGTGCGGCGTCAAGGTCTGGATCTTCAAGGGCGAGATCCTCGAGCACGATCCGATGGCGTCTGAGCGTCGGGCGGTGGAAGGTGAAGCCTCGGGTGGCGGCAACAACCGTCGTCGCGAGCGCGAGCGCGATAACGCCTGATAGGCCAGCTCCGGAGTAAATGAAATGTTGCAGCCAAAGCGCACGAAGTTCCGGAAGGCGTTCAAGGGACGCATTCACGGGGCTTCCAAGGCCGGCGCGGTTCTTAGCTACGGAACCTTCGGCCTCAAGGCTCTCGAGCCGGAGCGCGTCACCGCACGCCAGATCGAAGCGGCCCGCCGCGCGATCACGCGTCAGATGAAGCGTCAGGGCCGGGTGTGGATCCGTATCTTCCCCGACCTTCCGGTCACCGCGAAGCCGACCGAAGTCCGCATGGGTAAGGGCAAGGGCGCGATCGAATACTGGGCGGCTCGCGTCGCTCCCGGTCGCATCATGTTCGAGATCGACGGCGTTGCCGAAGAGGTGGCGCGCGAAGCCCTCCGCCTCGGCGCGGCGAAGCTTCCGATCCGTACCCGTTTCATTCAGCGCATCGCCGAATAAGGGGTAGGGATCATGAAAGCCAACGATCTCGTCGCCAAGACGCAGGACGAACTGAGCGAAGAACTCGGCAAGCTGAAAAAAGAGCAGTTTAATCTGCGCTTCCAGCGTGCTACAGGCCAGCTCGAAAATACGGCTCGGGTCAAGGAAATTCGCCGCGACATCGCCCGTATCAAGACCATCGCCCGCCAGAAGGCGGACACGGCCAAGGCCTAAAGGTAAGATCTACTATGCCGAAACGCGTTTTGCAGGGGACTGTGGTCTCCGATAAGAATGACAAGACGGTCGTCGTGCTCGTGGAGCGTCGCTTCACGCATCCGCTCTTCAAGAAGACCGTTCGTCGGTCCAAGAAGTACAAGGCGCACGACGAGTCGAACCAGTACAAGATCGGCGACATGGTCTCCATCGAGGAGACCAAGCCGATCTCGAAGGACAAGACCTGGATCGTCGTTGCTGGCGAAGCAGCGGCTCGTTGAACACTTGTGCCGGGTGAAGCGCGCGATCCTGCGCTCCCCGGCCGCTCGTTATTTGAAGGCGGCCTGACATGATTCAGATGCAAACAAACCTCGATGTGGCGGACAATTCCGGCGCACGTCGTGTCATGTGCATCAAAGTGCTGGGCGGTTCCAAGCGGAAGTATGCTTCGGTCGGCGACATCATCGTCGTGTCGATCAAGGAAGCCATTCCGCGTGGCCGCGTGAAGAAGGGTGACGTGATGAAGGCGGTCGTGGTTCGCACGGCCAAGGACATCCGTCGTCCCGATGGTTCGGTGATCCGGTTCGACCGCAATGCGGCCGTCCTCATCGACAACAAGAAAGAGCCGGTCGGCACCCGTATCTTCGGACCGGTTCCCCGCGAGCTTCGCGCGCGGAACCACATGAAGATCATTTCCCTGGCACCTGAAGTGCTGTAAGGAGCCGGTTCTATGCAGAAGATCAAGAAGGGCGACAAAGTCGTCGTACTCGCCGGTAAGGACAAGGGTCGTACCGGCACCGTCACGCAGGTGATGCCGAAGAACGACCGCGCGGTCGTGTCCGGCGTCAACATGGTGAAGCGCCACCAGAAGCAGTCCGCCAGCCAGGAAGCCGGCATTGTTTCCAAGGAAGCTCCGATCCATCTCTCCAACCTTTCGGTCGCCGACCCGAAGGATGGCAAGCCGACCCGCGTTGGGTTCAAGGTCGTCGGTGAAGGTGAGAACGCCAAGAAGGTCCGTTTCGCCAAGCGTTCGGGAGAACAGATCGATGGCTGACACCCAGTACACGCCGCGCCTGAAGTCGGTATACAAGAGCGAGATCCGCAAGCAGCTTCTCGAGGAGTTCAAGTACTCCAACGAGATGCAGGTGCCGCGCCTCGATAAGGTCGTGATCAACATGGGCGTCGGTGAAGCCACCGGCGACTCCAAGAAGCCGACCGTTGCCGCCGAAGACCTGGCCTTGATCGCCGGTCAGAAGCCGGTTATCACGCGCGCTCGCAACTCGATCGCGGGCTTCAAGGTGCGTGAGAACATGCCGATCGGCGCGAAGGTCACCCTTCGCAAGGATCGTATGTATGAATTCGTGGATCGCCTGGTTCAGATCGCGCTTCCGCGCGTTCGGGACTTCCGCGGTCTCAATCCGAAGAGCTTCGATGGTCGTGGCAACTTCGCCATGGGCATCAAGGAGCACATCGTGTTCCCCGAGATCAACTACGACAAGGTTGATCAGATGTGGGGCATGGACATCATCGTGTGTACGACGGCGCAGACCGACGAGGAAGCCCGGGCCCTTCTGAAGGCGCTCAACTTCCCGTTCCGCCAGTAACGGCAGGCGAAAGGACAAAACATGGCTAAGAAAAGCGCCATCGAGAAGAACAAGCGACGCACAAAGCTCGTCGCCAAGTTTGCGGCCAAGCGTGAGGCTCTCAAGGCTCTCACGATGAACCAGAGCGCGAGCATGGAGGAGCGCTTCCGCGCTCAGCTGCAGCTCGCCGAGTTGCCTCGCAACTCCGCCAAGGTTCGCATTCGCAATCGCTGCGAAGTTACCGGCCGCCCGCGGGCTTACTACCGTAAGCTCAAGATGAGCCGTATCGCCCTTCGTGACCTCGGCAACACGGGCCAGGTGCCCGGCGTCGTCAAGTCGAGCTGGTAAGAGGAGCAATCGATATGGCTTTGTCCGATCCTCTCGGCGATATGCTGACACGCATCCGCAACGCGACCATGCGCAACAAGTCGACGGTCGCGACCCCGGCTTCCAAGCTGCGTGCGCGTGTGCTCGACGTTCTCAAGGAAGAGGGCTACATCCGTGGTTACACGGAAACCCGCTTCGAGAACGGCACGGCCGAGTTCACCATCGAACTCAAGTACTATGAAGGCGCTTCGGTGATCCGCGAGATCGCTCGCGTATCGAAGCCCGGTCGCCGCGTGTACGTCTCTTCGAAGACCATCCCGCACGTCGCCAACGGTCTCGGTATCTCGGTTCTGTCCACGCCCAAGGGCGTGATGGCCGACCACGCCGCCCGTGAACAGAATGTCGGTGGCGAGATCCTCTGCCGCGTCTTCTGACGCGGCATCGAGGTTTGGTTCCGACTAATCGACAGGTTCAACGATGTCTCGTATTGGTAAGAAGCCGGTCTCCGTACCGGCAGGCGTGACCGCCTCCGTGGACGGTCAGACGGTCAAGGCGAAGGGTCCGAAGGGCGAGCTGTCTTTCGTCGTCAACGAGGAAGTCCTCGTGAAGATGGAAGACGGGTCGATCAAGGTCGATCCGCGTGACGAGTCGAAGGATGCACGTTCGAAGTGGGGCATGTCCCGCACGATGATCGTGAACATCCTGTCCGGCGTGAAGGACGGCTTCGAGAAGCGTCTCGAAATCAGTGGCGTGGGTTACCGCGCGGCTATGCAGGGCAAGAATCTTCAGCTTGCCCTGGGCTTCAGCCATGACGTTCTGTATCCGGTGCCGGAAGGCATTCAGATCGTCGTTCCGAAGCCGACGGAAATCGTCATCACCGGCATCGACAAGCAACAGGTCGGCCAGGTGGCGGCGGAGATCCGCGAGTTCCGTGGACCCGAACCCTACAAGGGCAAGGGCGTGAAGTACGCGGGCGAGAAGATCGTCCGTAAGGAAGGCAAGAAGAAGTAAGGCTCGGGAATATGGCTACCCAGAAGGAACTCCTCCGCCGCCGCGCGTCCCGCGTGCGTCGCGCGCTGAAGGCCGTTTCGAACGGCCGTCCGCGCCTTTCGATTCATCGCTCTTCGAAGCACATCTACGCGCAGGTGATCGACGACGCCGAGGGCAAGACCCTTGCGGCCGCGTCGACGCTCGACACGTCGCTGCGCTCCGACCTCAAGACCGGCGCGGACACCGCAGCGGCTGCTGCCGTCGGCAAGCTGGTCGCTGAGCGCGCCAAGCAGGCCGGCGTCACCGACGTCGTCTTCGATCGCGGGGCGTTCATCTATCACGGCCGCGTCAAGTCGCTGGCCGATGCCGCTCGCGAGGGCGGGCTCAACTTCTGATCCGCATCCCGCTTCGGCGGGATCGATCTACCATAAGCGGCGAAGCGGGGTTTTCTCGCTGCGCCGCTTATGCTTTAAGCCGGACGCCGCAGAGTCGGCATCCATTCCCAGACGCCTCCGGAAAAAAATAAGGACAGGATATGGCGCCTCGTAACGAACGCAATGACCGCGAAGAGCGGGATGACGGCTTCGTTGATAAGCTGGTTCACATCAATCGCGTCGCCAAGGTGGTGAAGGGCGGCCGTCGTTTCGGCTTCGCTGCTCTCGTCGTCGTCGGCGATCTCAAGGGCCGCGTCGGTTTCGGCCATGGCAAGGCGCGCGAAGTGCCTGAGGCCATCCGCAAGGCGACGGAAGCCGCCAAGCGTGAGTTGATCTTTGTGCCGCTGCGCGATGGCCGCACGCTGCATCATGACGTGCAGGGTCGCCACGGCGCCGGCAAGGTCATCCTGCGCACCGCGGAAGCGGGTACGGGCATCATCGCCGGTGGTCCGATGCGCGCGGTCTTCGAAGCCGTCGGCATGCACGACGTCGTCGCGAAGTCGCTCGGTTCCTCGAACCCCTACAACATGGTTCGCGCCACGTTCGACGCGCTCAAGGGTCAGATGCACCCCAAGGACGTCGCCGCCCGTCGTGGTATCAAGTACTCGACGCTGCAGGCTCGTCGCCGTGACGTCATGGGCGCTGGCGCGGAGGAGTGATGCGCTCGGGGCGCGATTTCGCTGCCCCAGTGTGTCCTTTCAAGGGATAGAGGAGCCGAAACATGGCTGAGAAGAACGCAGCGGGCAAGACCGTGACCGTCGAGCAGGTCGGCAGCCCCATTCGTCGTCCGAGCGAGCAGCGTGCCACGCTGATCGGCCTGGGACTGAACAAGATGCACCGCACGAGCACGCTGGAGGACACCCCTTCGGTTCGTGGCATGATCGCCAAGGTCAGCCACCTCGTTCGCGTTGTCGACGGCCAGTAAGCCGGGAGCAAGAGTGATGAAGCTTAACGAAATCGCCGATAAGGCAGGCGCGACCCATTCGCGCAAGCGTCTCGGACGCGGTATCGGCTCCGGCTCGGGCAAGACCGGCGGGCGCGGTGTGAAGGGCCAGAAGGCTCGTTCGGGTGTTGCGATCAACGGGTTCGAGGGCGGTCAGATGCCTCTCTACCGTCGCCTCCCGAAGCGCGGCTTCGTGAACACCTTCGCGAAGGACTACAACATCGTGTCGCTGGCTCGCATCCAGCAGGCGATCGAAGCCGGCAAGCTGAACGCTTCGGCCACGATCGATGCCGAAGCCCTCAAGGCCGCTGGCGTCGTGCGCCGTGTCCTCGACGGCGTTCGGATCCTGTCGGACGGTGAGGTTTCGGCCAAGCTGACGATCCAGGCGGCTGGCGCCTCGAAGGCCGCGATCGAGAAGGTCGAGAAGGCCGGTGGTTCGCTGACCGTGCCGCAGAAGGTCGAAGCCGAAGCTTAAGCCTCGGGCAATCGATGACGAAAATAAGAAGCCGCCTGCCTCCGCAGGCGGTTTTTTTGTGCCGAGACGATTTTCGGTTGGAAATAGCTTGTCTTTCCCGCGGCAAAATCGTTTGAAACAAAGCAGTATGGGCGTTCCTGAATCATGTGGGTTCGGGGGAGGGGAAACCCGCGCTCGGGGGTAACCCGGAGAAATCGCACTCATGGCATCCGCTGCGGAACAACTCGCCGCAAATCTCAACTTCGCCGCCTTTTCGAAGGCCGAAGATCTCAAGAAGCGCATCTGGTTCACGCTCGGTGCCCTGCTGGTCTATCGCCTCGGGACTTATATCCCGATGCCCGGCATCGATCCGCACGCGCTGTCCCAGGCCTTTCAGCAGCAGTCGACAGGCATTCTCGGGCTTTTCAACATGTTTGCCGGCGGTGCGGTCGGCCGAATGGCGATCTTCGCGCTCGGCATCATGCCCTACATCTCGGCCTCGATCATCATCCAGCTGATGACCTCGGTCATTCCGTCGCTCGAGAACCTGAAGAAGGAGGGCGAGCAGGGCCGGAAGCTCATCAACCAGTACACGCGCTACGGCACTGTCCTGCTGGCGACCGTTCAGGCTTACGGCATAGCCGCCGGTTTGCAGTCCTCCAGCAATATCGTGACCAATCCTGGCGCGTTCTTCCTCGTGTCCAGCGTGATCACGCTGGTCGGCGGGACGATGTTCCTGATGTGGCTGGGAGAGCAGATCACGTCTCGCGGCATCGGCAACGGAATCTCGCTGATCATCTTCGCGGGGATCGCAGCCAACCTCCCGTCCGCCATGGCGAACCTTCTCGAGCTTGGTCGCACGGGCGCTCTTTCGACGGCGATCATTCTCCTGGTGATCGTGGTTGTCGTGCTCTGCATCGCCGGCGTGGTCTTCTTCGAGCGGGCCCAACGTAAGCTCCTGATCCAATATCCGAAGCGTCAGGTCGGCAACCGCATGTTCCAGGGCGACACGTCGCACCTGCCGCTGAAGCTCAACACCGCCGGCGTCATTCCGCCGATCTTCGCCTCTTCGCTACTGCTGCTGCCGGTGACGATCGCCAACTTCGCCGACACCAGCCGTCTTCCCGGTTGGGCGACGGGGATCGTGGCCTCGCTCGGCCACGGGCGTCCGCTCTACATGTTCCTCTATGCGGCGATGATCGCGTTCTTCGCCTTCTTCTACACCGCAATCGTGTTCAATCCGAAAGACACGGCCGACAATCTGAAGAAGCATGGCGGCTTCATCCCCGGCATCCGTCCGGGTGAGCGCACGGCTGAGTATATCGATTACGTGCTGACCCGCATCACGGTGGTCGGCGCGATCTACCTCATGGTGATCTGCCTTCTGCCGGAGATCCTGATCTCGGCGGCCGGTATTCCGTTCTATCTCGGCGGGACCTCGCTTTTGATCGTGGTTTCGGTCACCATGGACACAGTGGCGCAGGTGCAGGGGCATTTGCTCGCCCATCAATATGAAGGCCTCGTGAAGAAGGCGAAGCTGCGCGGAGGCAGACGGGGAACACGATGAGACTGATTTTGCTGGGACCTCCGGGGGCGGGGAAGGGCACACAAGCCCAACGGCTCATCGACAAGTACGGGATTCCGCAGCTCTCTACCGGAGACATGCTGCGTGAGGCCGTCGCCAAGCAGACCGAGATCGGCAAGCGCGCGCAGGCGGTCATGGATGCCGGTCAGCTTGTATCGGACGAGATCGTCATCGGGATCGTGGCAGATCGCATCGAGCAGCCCGATGCCCGTAAGGGCTTCGTGCTGGACGGCTTCCCCAGGACCTTGGCGCAGGCCGAGGCTCTGGATCAGATGCTGCAGAGCCGTAACCTGTCGATCGACGCGGTGATCGAGTTCAAGGTCGACGAGGAAAAGCTCGTCGAGCGGATCGAGAAGCGCGCGCGTGACGCGGAGGCCGCCGGCCTTCCGGTGCGCAAGGACGACAATCCGGATGTCTTCCGGCGTCGTTTGGTCGAGTTCCGGGCGTTGACGGCGGCCGTCGCGCCCTTCTACCGCGAACGTGGTCGTTCGTTCGAGATCGACGGCATGGCTTCGATCGACGAGGTCAGCACGCAGATCGACACGATCCTCAAGCAGGCCGTCGCGGCCTGACTTCGTGTTCGCGCCGGGTCTTTCTGATCGGGTACGTTCAGACCATATTGACGAAACCGCCCCGAATCTTATAAGGGTCGGCCCAATTCGCGCATGATTGAGCGATCGGCACGCTGCCCGGCGGGGCAGCGCCGGTCGTTCGGCGTTTGAAGAGAACGGTGATGACCCGTTCGACTATGGTTCGTCGCGGCGGATCCGCGACATAAGGAGGCTCATTTGGCCCGTATTGCTGGTGTCAACATCCCGACCGGGAAGCGCGTCGTCGTCGCGCTTCAGTACATCCACGGCATCGGCCCGCGTTTCGCGGCCGAGATCATGGAAAAGGTCGGCCTTTCCGCTGAACGTCGTGTCAACGATCTGACCGACGCCGAGGTTCTGCAGATCCGTGAGATGATCGATCGCGATTACCGCGTCGAGGGTGATCTTCGTCGCGAGACCTCGATGAACATCAAGCGTCTGATGGATCTCGGTTGCTACCGTGGTCTGCGCCACCGTCGTGGCTTGCCGGTTCGCGGTCAGCGCACCCACACGAACGCCCGCACCCGCAAGGGTCCGGCGAAGCCGATCGCCGGCAAGAAGAAGTAACGAGAATGCGCGCCGGACTTCCCGTCTGGCCGATGCATTCATGCTCCGTTTGAACGAGCGGGGCAGGTGGAGCCGCCGGTGTTACGGCGGTGTCGAGATCCAAGGATAAGAAAATGGCTAAAGAAGCACAGCGCGTCCGCCGCCGCGAACGCAAGAACATCATCTCCGGCGTGGCACACGTGAATTCGTCGTTCAACAACACGCTGATCACGATCACCGACGCGCAGGGCAATACGATCGCGTGGTCGTCCGCCGGTGCGCAGGGCTTCAAGGGCTCGCGCAAGTCCACGCCCTTCGCCGCGCAGATCGCTGCGGAAGACGCCGCCAAGAAGGCGCAGGAACACGGCATGCGCACGCTCGAAGTCGAGGTCTGCGGTCCGGGTTCGGGCCGTGAGTCGGCTCTGCGCGCGCTTCAGGCTTCGGGCTTCACCATCACGTCGATCCGCGACGTGACGCCGATCCCGCACAATGGCGTGCGTCCGCGCAAGAAGCGCCGCGTTTAACGATCCTCAGGGGTCGGGTTCTTGCCGCGTGCTCCGAAAGGGGCGCGCGGCTTTCGCCGTATGAGGGAAGCCGAATCTTCCCGCTCAGATCAGTCGCCACGATTGGATGGTGGCGATGTTACTGAAAGGCTCGCGTCATGATCGCCAGTAACTGGCAAAACCTCACCAAGCCGAACCAGGTCGTCTTCAAGAGCGGCGGCAGCCGCACGAAGGCGTCTCTCGTTGCGGAGCCGCTCGAGCGCGGTTTCGGCTTGACGCTGGGCAACGCGCTTCGCCGCGTGCTTCTGTCTTCGCTTCAGGGCGCGGCTGTCACCGCGATCCAGATCGACGGCGTTCTGCATGAGTTCTCTTCGATCGCCGGCGTGCGCGAGGATGTGACCGACATCGTCCTGAACGTAAAGGAAATCTCGATCGGGATGCAGGGCGAAGGCCCCAAGCGCATGGTCCTGCGCAAGTCCGGTCCGGGCGTCGTCACCGCTGGTGACATCCAAACGGTGGGCGACATCGAGATCCTGAACCCCGAGCATGAAATCTGCACGCTCGACGAGGGTGCCGAAATCCGCATGGAGTTCACGGTCAACACCGGCAAGGGCTACGTGCCGGCCGACCAGAATCGCGCCGAGGATGCGCCGATCGGCCTGATCCCGGTCGATGCTCTGTTCTCGCCGGTCAAGAAAGTGTCCTACAAGGTCGAGGCCACCCGCGAGGGCCAGGACCTGAACAAGGACAAGCTCACGATGGACATCGTGACGGACGGATCGATCACGGGCGAAGACGCCGTGGCCTATGCCGCTCGCATCCTGCAGGACCAGTTGTCGGTCTTCGTCAACTTCGAGGAGCCGCAGCGCGAAGTGCGCGGCGCCGAGGAGCAGATCGCCGAGCTGGCCTTCAACCCGGCGCTTCTCAAGAAGGTGGACGAGCTCGAGCTTTCGGTTCGTTCCGCCAACTGCCTGAAGAACGACAACATCGTCTATATCGGCGACCTGATCCAGAAGACCGAGGCGGAAATGCTCCGCACGCCGAACTTCGGACGCAAGTCGCTGAACGAGATCAAGGAAGTGCTGGCCTCGATGGGTCTGCACCTTGGTATGGAAGTGAACGCCTGGCCGCCGGAGAATATCGACGACCTGGCCAAGCGCTACGAAGATCAGTACTGATCCTCACCGAGAGGGATGACCGGCGGCGAGAGCCGCCGGCGCCGAACCGAACCCAAAAGATTCAAAGGCACATGCACCGGGATCAACCGGATTGCGAGGATGCCGACCCCGGCCAAGGCCGGACCTTCTAAACGGAGACTGATATGCGTCACGGTAAGAGCGGTCGTAAACTCAACCGCACCCACGAACACCGCAAGGCGATGTTCGCCAACATGGTCGCTTCGCTCATCGAGCACGAGCAGATCGTGACCACGCTGCCGAAGGCGAAGGACCTGCGTCCGATCGTCGAGAAGATGATCACGCTCGGCAAGCGCGGCGACCTTCATGCTCGCCGTCAGGCGATCAGCCAGGTTCGCGACGAAACCGTCATCAAGAAGCTGTTCGACACGCTGGCGCCCCGTTACGCCGAGCGTCAGGGCGGCTACACGCGCGTTCTGAAGGCCGGCTTCCGTCGTGGCGACAACGCCCCGATGGCCGTGATCGAGTTCGTGGATCGCGATGTCGACGCGCGCGGCGCTGTTGATCGCGCCCGTCTGGAAGCCGAACTGTCCAACGCCGACGCCTGATTTTCCCGGCGATCGACAGCATTTGAAAAAGGGCCCCAAGGGCCCTTTTTTGTTTTCCGCGCTAGGATGCCGACAACCGAAAGGAGCGGACGGATATGCTGACGGGCGAGACCATTCTGGTGACCGGCTGTACGGGCTTCATCGCCAAGCACATCGTGGTCGAACTGGTTCGCCGAGGTGCGAAGGTGCGCGGGACGCTTCGCGACCCGTCTCGTGCCATCCAGATACATCGTATCCTGCGCAATGAAGGATTGCCGATCGAGGGCTTCTCCTCTGTCGCCGCGGATCTTCGGGAGGATGCCGGGTGGGCGGACGCGGTTCGCGGTTGCCGCTTCGTCATGCATACAGCCTCACCTTTTCCCGCCTATCAGCCGCGTTCGAAATTTGCGCTCGTTCCCGCTGCGCGGGGAGGGACGGTTCGCGTGCTGGAAGGGGCCGAGAATGCGGGGGTGGAAAGGGTCGTGCTGACCTCCTCGATCGCCTCGATCTACTATGGGCACGATGAGTCTCCAGGGCATGTCTTTGGCGAAGGCGATTGGTCCCGCGTCGAAAGCGATTCGATCTCACCCTATGCCGTCTCCAAAACAGAAGCGGAGCGTGCCGCCTGGAATGTGCTGGAGGGTAGCGCGACGCAGCTTGTGGCGATCAACCCGTCGCTTGTTTTCGGGCCGCTGCTGGACGCGCGGCCTGGAACGTCCGCCTCGCTGATTCGGCTGATGATGGGAGGCCGCTTGCCGGCATTCCCTCGCATGGGCTTTGGGGTCGTGGATGTGCGAGACGTCGCGCAGGCGCATGTGGCGGCGCTGACGGTTCCCGATGCGGCGGGGCGACGCTTTGTGCTGAACGGGGGCAACCTGACACTGTCGGACATCGTGGCCATCCTGACGGACACCTATCCCGATCTGGCGCGACGCCTGCCCAGACGGGAAGTGCCGGATGGCTTGATTCGATTTGTGGCACGCTTGTCCAGCCGCGTTCGCATGTTGGCCGCCGAACTGGGACCCGCCAAGCAACTGGATGCCGGTCCGGCGCGGTCCGTCCTGGGCTTGTCGTTTCGAAGCCCGGAGGAGGCGGTTCGATCCCTCGCGGACTCGCTGTTTCGGGAGGGTTTGGTCAAACGATGAACGAAGTCTGAAGACGACGCATCAAATTCGAGTTTCGCCCGGTTTTCACAAGTGAAGCTGAAATACCCGACAAATCAGCGATGTTGCAGATGCGCGATAGGCACCTTGCGCGAGCCTGTGCGATATCTGTGGCAACGGCGACACCCCCCGAAGAAGTCCTGACGAAGCGGGCAACCTTTTCCCACTCGTGGCATTTTCAAGGCAACGGGATCACCGCCTCCCGAGCGGTCGAAGCTTTACACGGAATAAACGAAAATCATGGAAAATCGCGTCAATACTCTCCCAACCGGCGGATTCTCGATGCGTCGTACTGTGCTGACTCTCCTTGGCGCGACTTTGGCTTTCGGTGTGCTCACCGCAAGCTACGCAACGGCCGAATTGCCGGAATCGGCATCCATGGCGATGGAGCGCACCATCGTCTCGCGTTGACCTGCCAGCGCGGGTGACCTCTTTAGTGAGTTGAGAAAAGGGCCGTGAGGCCCTTTTTTCTTGCGCGCTGCGTCCTGTCGGAGGAATGCCCCATATCTGCCAGATGCTGCGAGCCCGTCGCGTTGACGGTTCGCCTTTCGATTGGAGCTTTGTATGAGATCGTCCCGTCCGTTCTGGGCTGCCCTTCTTCTGTCCGTTTCGGTCATGGCGCAAGGCGCGGCCGCGCAGTCGAGGAGTGACATGCCGGTGCCGGCGCAGCCGGTGGAGCGGACGCCCAGCGTGCAGGCCGACATCAAGCTCACCTTCGCGCCCTTGGTGAAGAAGAGCGCGCCCGCGGTGGTCAATGTCTACGCGGCCAAGCGTGTGCCCCAGCGCAGCCCCTTCGCGGGCGATCCGTTCTTTGAGCAGTTCTTCGGCAACCAGTTGCGCAGGCCGCGCCTCGAATCATCGCTCGGCTCCGGTGTGATCGTCGATGCCGATGGCCTCGTGGTGACGAACAATCATGTGATCGAGGGCGCTGACGAGGTGAGGGTGGCGCTGGCGGACGGGCGCGAGTTCGACGCCAAGATTCTTCTGAAGGATCGCCGGGCCGATCTTGCGGTTCTGCGCATCGAATCGGACAAGCCGTTTCCGGTGGTGCCGATCGCCGATTCCGACACCGCCGAAATCGGTGATCTCGTTCTCGCCATCGGCAATCCGTTCGGTATCGGCCAGACGGTCACGAGCGGCATCGTCTCGGCGGTGGCGCGAACCCATGTCGGTTCCGATGATCTCGGCTATTTCATTCAGACGGACGCCGCCATCAATCCCGGCAATTCCGGCGGTGCGCTGATCGATATGAAGGGCGAACTCGTCGGCGTGAACACAGCGATCTTCTCGCGCTCGGGCGGCTCGCTCGGGATCGGATTTGCCATTCCTTCCAATATGGTGCGTGCCTTCGTGGAAGCGGCGCGCGAAGGGCGGCCGTTCCTGCGGCCCTATATCGGCGCGAGTTTCGTGCCGGTGACGGCCGACATCGCGGAAGCGATCGGCCTCGACAAGCCGGCGGGCGCGCTGGTGCAGGGTGTCGTGGACGGCGGCCCGGCTTCGGACGCAGGCTTGCGGCCGGGCGATGTGGTTCTCGCCATGGATGGGTTCTCGATCGAAGGGCCGGATTCGTTGGGATACCGCTTGGCGACCGCAGGGTTGGGGCGCAAGACCGATCTGACCGTTCGCTCGAGCGACGGTCAGACCGAGCGCGTGCGCCTTCCGCTTGAGATCGCGCCCGAAACCCCGGCGCGCGACGAGCGCACGCTGGACGGGCCGACGCCCTTTTCCGGCGCGAGCGTCGCCAATCTGTCGCCCCGCCTTGCGGACGAGCTGGAGATGTCGCAGACCAAGAACGGCGTCGTCGTCACCGAGATCGAGCCGCGCAGCCCGGCCGCGCGCCTCGGCCTCCAGCCCAAGGACATCATCCTGTCGCTCAATGGGCGTGAGGTGGCTTCTACGGCCGATCTGGAGCAGCGGGCGGCCGATGGCCGGCGCGGCTGGCGGGTGGATGTGGAGCGGGACGGCAAGGTGCTGACCCAACTCGTCCGCTAGGGCGAGAGCGGCTGACAAGGGAGGGGACGGCGCATGGCCGACCTGTTCGGAACTGCGCCGGAGCCTGCGCCTCGGCCTCGACCGTCTGGCGCCGCCAAGGTGCCGCAGCGCGCGGGACCCTTGGCCGATCGTCTGCGTCCGCAGGCCCTCTCCGAGGTGGTGGGGCAGGAGCATCTGACAGGGCCGGACGGCGTGCTGACCCGAATGCTCGGAAACGGGAGCCTCGGCTCCATCATCTTCTGGGGACCGCCCGGTACGGGCAAGACCACGGTCGCGCGGCTTCTGGCCGGCGAGGTGGGCTTCGCCTTCGAGCAGATCTCGGCGATCTTTTCCGGTGTCGCAGACCTCAAGAAAGTGTTCGAATCGGCCCGCCTGCGCCGGCAGAGCGGTCGGCAGACGCTTCTGTTCGTGGACGAGATTCACCGTTTCAACCGCGCGCAGCAGGATTCCTTCCTGCCCGTGATGGAGGATGGAACGGTGGTGCTCGTCGGCGCGACGACGGAGAACCCCTCGTTCGAGCTGAACGCGGCGCTCCTCTCGCGCGCCCGCGTGCTGACCTTCCAATCGCATGACGCAGCCAGCCTGTCGCAGCTTCTGGAGCGAGCGGAGGCGGTGGAGAATCGGCCCCTGCCGCTGGACGAGGAGGCACGCGCCGTTCTTCTGCGCATGGCAGATGGCGATGGCCGCGCGATCCTGACGCTGGCCGAAGAGGTCTGGCGCGCGGCCAAGCCCGGCGAGACCTTCGATGCCGAGACCCTCCAGCGGATCGTCCAGCGCCGCGCCCCGGTCTATGACAAAAGTCAGGACGGACATTACAATCTGATCTCGGCTCTGCACAAATCCGTGCGCGGATCGGACCCGGACGCCGCGCTTTACTATCTTTGCCGGATGCTCGATGCGGGCGAGGACCCGCTTTATCTCGGCCGCCGTCTCGTGCGCATGGCGGTGGAAGACATCGGCCTCGCCGACCCGCGCGCCCTGATGATCGCCAATGCGGCGAAGGACGCCTACGACTATCTCGGCTCGCCGGAAGGCGAATTGGCCCTGGCGCAGGCGACGGTCTATCTGGCGAGCGCGCCGAAATCGAACGCGGTTTACACCGCCTATAAGGCCGCGATGCGCGCCGCCAAGGAGAACGGCTCGCTCCTGCCGCCGCGCCATATCCTGAATGCGCCCACCAAGCTGATGAAGTCCGAAGGTTATGGTTCGGGCTACGCCTATGATCACGACCAGCCGGATGCCTTCTCGGGGCAGGATTATTTCCCCGAGGCACTCGGCCGCCAGAGCTTCTATCGCCCGACGGAGCGGGGCGAGGAGGCACGGATCGGCGCGCGCATGGCGGAATGGAACAGGCTGCGGCGTTTGCGGCGCGACGAGGGCTGAGGGACGAGGCGCGCCCCTTCACGTCTCGCCGTCATAGCCCGCCATGCCGCTGTCCAGAAGGCTGCGAAGCTCCGTCATTCCGGTGGCGATCAGGGCGCGATCTCCCGAGGAATAGGAGATGCGGGCGCGATAATAATTATGCTCCATGCGCTCCGGCTTATACTCGTCCTCGTCGTCGATCAGGATATCGCGCCGCGCGGCCGCCGCCTTGAACGTGCCGGAAAGCCAAGGGTCTGGAAGTTTCAGCCAGACGAAGGGCGCGAAGGGATGGGTCGTGACGTCCGCACCGGCGAGTATCTCCGATACGATCCGGTGCCGGGCCTCGATCTCCGCCATGGAGCGACGCCTCAACTCTTCCGCCGTGCCCGATAGAACCAGCCGCGCGCCGGCCTCCGCCAGCACGAAGGAAATGCCGCCCGTCAGGAGGCGATGCGTGACGGTGATGCGCTGCGCGAGATGCGGCGGGCAGGCCACCCAGCCGACGCGCAGCCCGGCGGCGACGCATTTCGACAGACTGCCGACGACAAAGGTGCGGTCGGGCGCGAACTCCGCCACGAGCGGCGTCGGATCGTCCGACATGGACCCATACAGATCGTCCTCGATCAGCCAGACGCCGTAGCGCCGCGCGATATCGGCGATCTGACGCCGCCGGTCTTCCGACAGGATCGCAAGCGTCGGGTTGTGCAGCGTCGGCATGAGGAAGGCGAGCTTGGGGTGCTGCTGGGCGCAGATGCGCTCGAAATCTTCCGGCACCATGCCGCCCGAATCGATCTCGACGCCCACCGTTCGCCGCCCCGCCAGCCGCGCGCTGCGAGCGATGGGACTGTAGGTCAGCTTCTCGAAGACGATCCGATCCCCCGGCGCTGACATGGCGGTGATGACCGACAGCGCGGCGGAGAAGGCTCCATGGCTGGGGACGACCGCCTCCGCGTCCGGCGCCCAGCCATTGCGCGAGAGCCACCGGGCCCCGGCCGTGCGCCAATGGGGTGGGGTCGATCGCGAATAGCTGGCGACCTCGATCGACATGTCCCGTGCCACATCGGCGAGCGTCGCGCCGATCCGTTCGCTCTGGCCGATATCGGGCGCGGCCGCCGTGTCGAAGCGCAGCTTGCCCGCTGGGGAGTCGATGGACCGCGTTCCCGTATAGGCGAGGGCGAAATTGTCCCGAGGCGGTTGATCGGCCGCGTGCCGCTGATCGAGCACATAGGTGCCCCGGCCGATCTCGCCGCTGACCAGCCCTCTATCGCGCAACAGCGCATAGGCGCGTCCGACCGTCCCGACAGTGACGCCGAGGTCGAAGGCGAGATGGCGCTGAGGCGGAAGCTTGTCTCCAGGGGGCAAGCGTCCATCGGCTATGGCCGCCTCGAAGGCGTCCGCCAGACGCACATAATAGGGACTGTGACCGTCCAACGGAGAGGGGAGGAAACTTGTCATCGTCACAATTTCCTATATTGTAACCCTTTGAATGTCAATGATACGGATTGAACCCATTCAAGGTGTGCTTGGGTGGAGCTTGTACGGTGACAATTCGAGATTGGACGGGTTCAATCGTATTTCGCTCTCGCCCTCCATCCCCTCTCGGAACCGGGGAGCTCGCGACCGGGCCAGACAGGAGATTAACCGGCTTGCCGCTCTGGCATCAGTTCCGGGACTGGATGCACCATCGTTGGGAGCTTCGGCGGACGCGCCGGACGCTGCTCGGCCTGACGGACGAGCAGCTTCGCGATGTTGGTTTGACGCGGCAGCAGGCCGAGACCGAGGGAGAGCGTTCGTTGCATGTCTTTTGATCTCCGCCGAAGGAAAGCCCCCGTGCGTCGTCCTACCCTTTCATTTAGAAGGGGCGGACGCCGCGCGAGGCGCGCGGCCGGAAGGTCTGGCCTGCGATGATGAATTTCCTTTTGGTGGCCGTCGGTGGCGGACTCGGCTCGGTCCTGCGCTATGGCGCGGGTCTGGCCGCCGCGCGCTGGCTGGGGACGGCCTTTCCGTTCGGCACGCTCTTCGTGAACGTCACCGGCTCTTTCGTCATGGGCTTGCTGGTCGAATTTCTGGCGCGGCGCTATGGCGGAGCGGATGCCAATTTGCGGCTGCTGCTCGCGACGGGCGTGCTCGGCGGCTACACGACCTTCTCCAGCTTCTCGCTGGATTTCGCCACACTTGCGGAGCGGGGCGAGCTGGGCACGGCCTTCGTCTATCTCGCGGTGACGATCCTCGCCGGTCTCGGCGCGCTCTTTGCCGGTCTGGCCTTGGCCCGGCAGGTCTTCTGAGCCGAAAAGCCGTTTTCGCACGGGCGCATATGCGCTATGGCCGAGGGAAAGCAAGAAGGACGATCCCTCATGGCAAGCGTGGAACAGATCCGGGTCGAAGCGGACGAAACGGGGCTTCGTCTCGATCGCTGGTTCAAGCTGCATTATCCCGGTCTCGGCTTCGGCCATTTGCAGAAGCTTTTGCGCTCCGGTCAGGTGCGCGTCGATGGCGGCCGCGCCAAGACGGACACCCGCGTCGAAGCGGGCCAGTTGATCCGCATCCCGCCCATGGGTGGCGAGTCCGCCAAGATGAAGGTCGCCCCGCTCACGGCCAACACGATCCGCGACAAGCACGACGGCGATGTGCTCGGCCAGATGCTGCTTTATGAGGACGAGAAGGTCTTCGTCTTCAACAAGCCGGCGGGCCTCGCCGTGCAGGGCGGCTCGGGCGTCTCGCGCCATGTCGACAAGATGCTGGAAGCCTGGCGCTCCAAGAAGGGCGAGAAGCCGCGCCTCGTGCACCGTCTCGACCGCGACACATCAGGCATTCTCGTCGTCGCGCGCACGCGCGGTGCGGCCGTGGCGCTCACCAAATCCTTCCGCGAGCGCGACACGCAGAAGCGCTATTGGGCGATCCTCAAGGGCGTACCCCAGCCGAAGGAAGGGCGCATCTCGACCTATCTTGTCAAGGAGGCGACCGCCGACGGCGACCGGATGCGCATCGCCCGCCATGGCGAGGAAGGGGCCGACCACGCGCTCTCGCATTACCGCGTGATCGATCAGGTGGCGCAGAACTTCTCTTGGGTCGAGCTGGAGCCCTATACCGGCCGCACGCACCAGCTGCGCGTCCACGCACTCCATATCGGCCATCCGATCATCGGCGATCCGAAATATTTCGAGCACGACACCAACTGGGAATTTCCCGGCGGCGTTCAGAACAAGCTGCATCTCCACGCACGCCGCATCACCATTCCGCATCCGGACGGCAAGGGCAAGGTGATCGACCAGATCGCGCCGCTGCCCCCTCACATGGTTCAAACCTGGAACCTCTTCGGCTTCGACGAAGCGGCCGAGAACGACTGATGCGTCTCGTTCTGTTCGACTGCGACGGCACGCTGGCCGATACGTTCGGCCTGATCGTGGAAACGATGAAGCGCTGCTTTTCCGACGCCGGCCTGCCCGAGCCGGAGGATGCGGCGGTGCGCGGCATTATCGGCCTGTCTCTTGATCTCGCCATCCATCGTCTCGCACCGACTGTGCCCGATGTCGAACTGCCGCGTCTCGTCCAGGGCTACAAGGACGCCTTCCACCGCGTGCGCGCGGAAGGGACGCATTCCGAGGCGCTGTTTCCGGGCATCGAGCCCATGCTGCGCCGGCTGGCGGCCGTCGACGATCTTCTGATCGGCATGGTCACCGGCAAGTCGCAGCGGGGCGTGCGCATGATCGTTGAACTGCATGGCCTGGAGGGCATCTTCCTCGCCGTGCGCACGGGGGACGACTGCCCCTCCAAGCCGCATCCGGCCATGGTGCTGGAATGCTGCGCGGAGCTGGGTGTCGATCCCGCCGATACGCTTGTGATCGGCGATGCCATCTACGATATGCAGATGGCGAGAGCGGCCGGCGTAGAGGCGCTGGGCGTCGACTGGGGCGCGGGCTCGCCCAACGAGCTGATCCTGGCGGGCGCAACGGCCGTCGCCGCGACAGCCGAAGGGCTCGAAGCCTGGATCGAGGATTGGAGAGCCAGCGCGCCGGCCTCCGAACCCCGGTTCGAGCTTTCGCCGTCCTGAAGCCGCGTCTGTCCCGAGATTTCCTGCCATGTCCACTCTGCCCGCCCGCTCCGAATTGCCCAAGCGCTTCTATCAGGACGTGTCGATCGTCGAGGAGGAGGGCGGCTTTGCGGTTCGTCTCGACGGGCGGCCGGTGCGCACGCCCTCGCGCGCGCTTCTGCGCGTGCCCTCAGCCGATGTGGCGCGGGCAGTCGCCGCCGAATGGGAAGCGCAGAAGACCCATATCGACCCCGCGACCATGCCGATGACGCGGCTCGTCAACACCGTTCTCGACGGCGTGGCGGCGGACCCGGCCGGTGTGGCGGAAGATCTTGGCCGCTATGCCGAGACCGATCTTCTCGCCTACCGCGCGGCCGAGCCGCAGCGGCTGGCGGACCGTCAGGCCGAGGGGTGGGACCCGGTGATGGACTGGGCAAGCCAGCGCACGGGGCAGGGTTTCGCGTGCGGCACCGGGGTCATGTTCGTGGCGCAGCCGGAAGCCAGCGTCGAAGCGCTGCGGGCGATCGTGCGGGCCGAGACGGATCCTTTCCGCTTGGCGGCCCTTCACCAGATGACGACGCTCACCGGCTCGCTTCTGTTGGCGCTGGCCGTCAGCGAAGGCTTCCTCGATGTGGAGCGCGCCTGGGCGCTCTCTCATATCGACGAGGACTGGAACATCGAGCAGTGGGGCGAGGACGAGGAAGCCCGTGCGCGTCGCGACAGCCGCTACCGCGACATGCGTATGGCCGCGATCATGCTGGGCCGGGCGTAAAGCCCGGCCGCGACAGTCTCAAATCCCCGCGAACCATTCGTAGCCGCGATCTTCCCAATAGCCCCCGCCGCCATCGCCGAAGCTCGAAAGATTGTCGGCCAGGGTAATCGCTCGGATATATTTGGCCATCTTGTAGCCGAGCTGCCGCTCGACGCGCACCCGGATGGGCGCGCCATTGGCAACCGGCAGCGCCGCGCCGTTCATGCCATAAGCGAGGATCGTCTGCGGATGGCGGGCGTCCAGAAGGTCGATCGATTCGTAATAGCGGATCGGCCCGGTGAAGCCGTTCTCCAGCGTGTCGAAGCAGGAGAACACGACGAAGCGCGCCTGCGGCTTCACGCCCACCTGATCCAGGATCAGGTGCAGCGGTGCGCCCGTCCATTCCGCAATGCAGCTCCAGCCTTCCACGCAGTCGTGCCGGGTGATCTGCGTGCGCGCCGGCATGTTTTGGATCTCCGCCAGCGAGAAGCTCGCGGGTCGATCCACCAGCCCGTTCACCTCCAACCGGTAGGTCTCGAAATTCGCGGCGGCCAGCGCGCGATAGTCCTCGTCCTGCGGGTCGGTGATGCCGTTCGGGCGCATGGGCTGGCGAATTTCGGAGCGCGAGAACTCTCGCGCCAGATTGTCGCTGCCGAGCAGCAGGCGTTGCGCGCGGTAGGTGAGGTCGTTGGCCTTGGCCAGGACGCCGCGCACCTGCGAGTCATTGGCCAGAAGCGGGTCGAAACAGCCCGCCAAGGCCGAGGTCGAGGCGATGGCGGCTCCGGTCAGGAAGCGGCGACGGTCGAGCCGAAAGGTCATGCTGCGTCCTCCTCGCGGTCCACCCGCATCCGCCCTGTCACCATGGAGCGCAATTCGTTGAACGGGCCAGCCAGGAGCACCATGGCGATATGGACGGCGACAAAGAGAACCAGGAGCAGCATCACCGTGAAATGGATCGTGCGCGCCGTCTGCCGCCCCCCGAAGAGATCGAGCGTCCAGGGAGCCCAGGCGTTCATGCCGGGCGACATGGTGAGGCCTGTCGCGATCATCAGCGGAAGGGCAACGAAGAGAACGCCGAAATAAGACAGCTTCTGAAGCGGGCCATAGGTGCGCCGGTGGTGCAGGCGCAGCCGCGCGTGATCGGCCATGTCGCGCGGCAGGGCAGCAACGTCCCGCCCACGCGGGAGAATGTCCCGTGACAGATGCCGATTGATCAGGCTGCCGATGAGCCAGAAGAGGAGTGTGCCGACCAGCACCCAGGCAAAGAAAAAGTGCACGACACGGCCCGTTGCCAGATCGCGATAGGAGGGCACGGTGAGCCAAGAGGGGAAGGTCTGGGGCTGAAGCGTTCTAGCGTTCCCGATCGCGCCGAGCCAGCCTGTCGTGTCGAAACTCGCACCGAACAGGCGGGTCACGCCGACCAACTCGCCGTTCTGGTAACCTGCGCCGATCGAGAGGATGGAATTGTCGAAGGCAAAGCCCGACTGCTGGCCGATATAGAGATCGGGCCGGGCCATGAAGATCTGCAATCCGGACAGGAGCAGGAAGAACAGGCAGATCACCCAAAGCCAATGGGTGAGGCGCGTGGTGAGGGCGTGGCGGCGAATGATCGGGCCGTCGCGCTCGGCGGTGAGTTTCATGGGGCGGGCACCATCCTGTCTCGATCCTTTCCCTTCGAAAGCGCAAGCGCTTGGGCGGGAAACGATCCGGGCTGATGCCTCATATACGGCGCGCGGGCGCAATGGGATGCCTCGCCACGTGCCTTTTTACGATGTCAGCCGCCTGACAGCGCGGTCGAGCTCTTGGCGGAAGCGCGAACGGTCCTGTGCGGTGAAGGCGCGGTTGAGGCCTTTGCTCTCTCCGGTCTCGCGCAGATGCTGGTTGAAGCTGCGCATGGAGAGGGCATAGCCGATCGATTCCGGCGTGAAGGCGCGCCCGTCCGGATGCAGCACGATCGCGCCTTTCTCGAGGGCACGGGAGGCGAGGGGGATATCGGCTGTCACGACGACATCCCGGCCCGTCGCCTCCTCGGCGATCCAATGATCGGCGGCATCCGCGCCGGCCGACACGGTGACGAGTCGCGCGCCGGGATAGCGCGAGGGGCGCAAGCCCCCATTGGAGACGAAGACCGCCTGCGCCCCGAGGCGCGTTGCGATCTCCAGCGCCTCGTCCTTCACCGGGCAGGCGTCTCCATCCACCAGAACCCGAACAGCCTCGCTCATACCGCGTCGAAGCCCCGCGCCTCGGTCGGCCCGAAGACCTGTTCGAAACCGGCGCGCATCACGCTGTCCACCTCGGGCATGGAGACGGGCAGGCCGAGATCGACAAGGCTGGTGACGCCATGGCCGGAGATTCCGCAGGGGACGATCCCGGAAAAGTGGGAGAGGTCGGGATCGACATTCAAGCTGATGCCGTGAAACGTCACCCAGCGGCGCAGGCGAATGCCGATCGCGGCGATCTTGTCTTCCGCCGGCGTTCCGTCGGGCAGCGGCGCCTTTTCCGGCCGGCGCACCCAGACGCCGACGCGATCCTCCCGCCGCTCACCCCGCACCTGATATTGCGCCAAGGTCTCGATCACCCAATGTTCGAGCGCCGAGACGAAGGCGCGAATGTCCGGCCGGCGTCGTTTGAGATCGAGCAGGACATAGGCCACGCGCTGGCCCGGCCCGTGATAGGTATATTCGCCCCCGCGCCCGGCTGCGAACACGGGAAAGCGATCAGGCTGAAGCAGGTCGCCCGGCTGCGCGGAGGTGCCGGCCGTGTAGAGCGGGGGATGCTCGACCAGGAGCACGGCCTCGGACGCATCCCCCCGCGCGATGGCCTCCACCCGCCGTTCCATCCAATCGAGCGCCTGCGGGTAGGGCATGAGCCCGTCGTGGATGATCCAATCGACAGGCGCGTTCGGCCCTTCCGTCCGAAAATGTTCCGGCTGCGTGGCGAGTCGCGGTTTGGGCTGGGGGAGGGGCGCGTCCATGAAATCTGTCTAACGCTCCGCGACGAATGTGCAAAGTCTGTTTGCCAGCGGGATCAACGGGTTCGAAGAAAAACGAGCCGCGGGCGGCGAAAGTGCTTGTGCGCTCGGGGGGCGTTTGCTAAACGCCGCTCACCGGTCGAAAGGCCGGCGCCGAACGAGAGTTCGGACCGAACGAAAGTTCGGACACGACGTGCGGTCGTGGCGGAATTGGTAGACGCGCAGCGTTGAGGTCGCTGTGGGGCAACCCGTGGAAGTTCGAGTCTTCTCGACCGCACCATTCTCCTTCAGATTTTGGGGGATGAGATCAGACTACCACTGATCTCTAGACAGATCGGCCGAAAGGCCATTCCGAACGAGAGTTCGGACACGACGTGCGGTCGTGGCGGAATTGGTAGACGCGCAGCGTTGAGGTCGCTGTGGGGCAACCCGTGGAAGTTCGAGTCTTCTCGACCGCACCATTATTTTCCTGATGTATCTGATGATCGCTGCATGGCTCCCGCCTGCGGCTTTTTTTGCGTTTGGTCTGCGCCTCGTCTGATCGGCCGCAAAGAAAAGGCCGGCGCAATGGCCGGCCTTTTTGGTTCAGATGTTCAGATCGCTGGCGCCTGTATCGATATACGGCGCCCAGAAGGCGATGCTCTCGGCGATGGCCGGGATCACGGCCCGGTCGTTCGGCTCGCGCTCCTTGAAGGAGAGTTCGAGGCAGATTTCATTGTCCACCGCGCCGCCTTCCGCGAAGGCTTTGAGCAGCGGCTCGGGCTGGATGCGGCCCTTGGCGTTGTGCTCGGCCGTGAAGGGGCGATGGCCGCTCTTATCCATCGTGGATTGCTTGATGTGGATGATCGGCGACACCTTCGGCACGGCGCGCGCCCAGGCATAGGGGTCGGTGTCATCAGGGTTGGGGGAGGTGATGTCGCCATGGTCGATATCGGCCATCATCCACATGGGCACGGCCATGTTGGCCGCCGTCAGCCGGTTCTGCAGCGCCATGGTCTCGGCGATCGTGTGGCCGAACTCGCGGCCCACCGACATGGGCTCCCAGTAGACATAGGACAGGCCCGCTGATTTGGCGTGGTCGGCGACCTCGGCCCAGCAGTCGATCGCGATCTGGATCAGGTCCTCGCGCCGGACGGGGTCGTCATAGTCCTGGAAGGTGAAGATCGCGAACTGCGTGCCGACGGAGAGGCCGCCGAGATCGGCGGTGATGTCGGCGAAGGTCTTGAACCAATCGACGTAATAGCGGCGCACGTCCCGGTCGGGGTGGCCGAAATGGTTGAGCCGGCCATAGGGGCCGGTCATGCCGGACGTCACGCGAACGCCCGTGCGTTGAAGCGCGGCGCCCATCTGCCGCGTCAGGCGGCGGATGACGGGCGCAGGCCAGGACGGGTTGATGAACTCATGCGTCAGCTGGAGGTCGCGGATGCGCAGATCGCGTGCCACCGTCTCGATCAGATCGTTCGGGTCGGCGAAGCGATTCACCAGCGGATTGGTGTTGAGAGATAGGGTCAGGGCCATGGGGCTCGTCTCAGGATAGGGAGGAGGCGGGGAAGCGCGCGACCGGGGGCGAGCCCGGCCGCGCTGCGACCCTCAGGCGGCGCGCAGCAATTCGCCGTCGAACCATTGCGCGAAGGTCTCGCGCTCGGCCGGGCTCATGTGAAGCCCCTGCTTGGTGCGCCGGAACAAGACGTCCTCGGCGCTGAGCGCCCATTCATTGTTCACGACGTGGCGAACTTCCGCCTCGTAGAGCTTGGCGCCGAAATGTCGGCCGAGCCCGTCCATCGAGGTCGCGCCCGCGAGGAGCTTGGTCATCCGCGCGCCGTAGAGATGGCCGTAATGATGCAGGAGCCCACGCGGCAGCCACGGATAGGCCTCGCGCATCTTTTCGGTGAAGGCGACGAAATCGGCATTCTCAATCTCGCCGCCCGGCAGCTTGGACCCGGCCGTCCAGTCCGGCCCCATGTTCGGGAAGAACTTGCCGACCTTCTGCACGGCATGTTCGGCGAGCTTGCGGAAGGTGGTGATCTTGCCGCCGAAGATGTTGAGCAAGGGCGCACCGCCCGTCTCATCGAGATCGAACGTGTAGTCGCGCGTGACGGCCGAAGGGTTGCCCTGCCCGTCGTCGAACAGCGGACGCACGCCCGAGAAGGTCTCGATCACGTCGCTGCGGCGCAGCTTTTCCTTGAAGTAGCGGTTCACGGCCGCCAGCAGATATTCGACTTCTGACTCGTCGGCCTTCACCTCTTCCGGCCGGCCCTCATAGGGAATGTCCGTCGTGCCGATCAGCGCCTTGTCGCCCTCATAGGGGTTGATGAAGATGACGCGCTTGTCGTGATTCTGGACGAGATAGGCGTGGTCGCCGTCCCAGAACTTGGGAACGATGATGTGGCTGCCCTTCACGAGGCGGACATTGCGGCGCGAATTGCTGCCGGCCACGCGTCCAACGATATCGTTGACCCAGGGGCCGCCGGCATTGATCAGGCAGCGAGCGAGAACCGTGCGCGTCGCGCCCGTGCGCTCGTCACGCATTTCGACGCGCCAATGCCCGTTCTCGCGGCGCGCGCTGGTGCAGGCGGTGCGGGTCAGGATTTCCGCGCCCTTCTCCGCTGCGCCGACGGCGTTCAGCACCACGAGGCGGGCATCGTCCACCCAGCAGTCCGAATACTCGAAGCCCTTGGTGTATTGGTCGAGGATCGGCGCGCCTTCGGGATCGCGGCGCAGATCCAGCGAGCGTGTGCCCGGCAGTTTCTTGCGGCCACCCAGATGATCGTAGAGGAAGAGACCGAGGCGCACGAGCCAGGCCGGGCGATCCTGCGGGCTGTGCGGCAGGACGAATCGCATGGGCCAGATGATGTGGCTCGCCGAGTTCAAGAGCACTTCGCGCTCGATCAGCGCTTCGCGCACCAGCCGGAACTCGTAATATTCAAGATAGCGAAGCCCGCCATGGACGAGCTTGCCCGAGCGCGAGGACGTCCCCTGCGCCAGATCGTCCTTCTCGCAGAGAATGACCTTGAGCCCGCGCCCGGCCGCATCGCGCGCGATGCCCGCGCCATTGATGCCGCCGCCGATCACGAAGAGATCGACCATCGGAATATCCGTCATCATGCGCTCCTTTCGGCCGACTGGGCCGCGAGTAGGGTCTGTTCGGTGTGTTCGGGTTCGAGATCGGGCGCGCTGGCGGGCGCGTTGCGCTGATCCGCCAGCTGGCTCCAGACCGGAACGAGAGCGCGTCGCGCCTGCGCATAGGCCGGGAAGAGGCCGCGATAGGTGCGCACGAGATCGGCATTCGGCGCTTCGGCTTCGCCCAGAAGCGGCGTCACCCATTCCGCGATGCAGGCGTCCATCGTGGGATAGGCACCGATGGCGACGGCGGCCATCATGGCCGCGCCCGCTGCGCCCGCTTCCTCCCGCGCGGAGACGCGAACGGGAGCCTCGACGCAGGCCGAGAGAACCGCGCGCAGCGCCTTGGAGCGTGCCGCGCCGCCGGTGAGCCGGAGTTCAGCCGGCAGGTCGCCCATGGCCGAGTAGCAGTCGCGCGCGGCGAGGCCGAGGCCTTCCACGACGGCGCGAAGCAGGTCCGGAAAGCGGTGGTTGGCGGACAGACCGATGAAGTCGGCCCGCGCATCGGCGTTGACGAAGGGCCCGCGCTCGCCGGTGTCCGAAATATAGGGGTGGTAGAGAAGCGCGCCCGGCTGGCTCTTCTGCATCCAGCCTTCGATGCGCTGCACGAGATCGGCATGGCTCGTCTCGCAGCCCATCTCGGCCAGAAGGTCGCCCGCCATGCGCAGCGCCCAGTCGATATTGAGCGTCGCGGCCATGTTGGTCTGGACCTGCGTCACGATGCCGGGAATCGGCAGCGCGATCACATAGCCCGTGCCCTCGGCGTTCAGCACGACGTCGGAGGCGGAAACCGCGCGCGTGTGAACGCCGGTCGAGCCGACCGTGGAGCAGGCGGCGGGCGCGCCGCCGGCATGGACGCCCGCGCCGAGCGCCGTCATCACCATGTCGACATAGCCCAGGCTCACGGGCGTCCCGGCGAGCAGCCCGGTCGCCTGCGCGGCCTCCGCGGACAGCGGATGGGTGGTCTCAGTCCCGTCCACGATCTCGGGCAGGAGCGAGCGACGATGGGTCAGACCCAGCGATTCGATCACCGTGTCGTCATAGCGCCGCGTGCGAAAATCGCCGAAGGTGAAGCTCGCCTCGGACGGGTCGGTCGCGCGGACGCCCGTCAGGTTGAGATAGAGCCAGTCCTTGCAGTGAAGTGCGACTTCCGCGCCGTCGAGCAATTCAGGCGAGGTGGCGTCCATATGCGCCATCTGCGCGCCCTGCTGGCAGGTGTTCAGGCCCGTGCCGGTGCGCTCGAAGCGCTGGCGCTCAAGCGACGATTGCACGAGGCGGCGCACGCTCGGCGCGGCGCGGGCGTCCAGCCAGAGCCAGGCATCCGTCACCGGCCGGTTGCGCGCGCCGACCAGCCATGTCCCGTCGCCCTGTGCGGTGACGGCGACGCCAGCGGTGCGGCGGGCGAGGTTTTCCACCTTCGTCCCGAGATCGCGCAGCGCGCGGGCGCAGTCGTCCCAGGTCTGGCTCAGCGATTGCCGGGCGGAGCCGTCGCGGCCGAGCGCATAATGGTTGAGAACCGATGCGACCGCGATCTGCCGGCCGCCGAGATCGAAGGCCACGGCCTTGATCACCGAGGTTCCGGCGTCGATGCCGATCAGAAGATCCTGCGTGTGCGACATATCAGGCCTCGTCGCTCGAGACAGGCGCGGCCGGGAAACAAGAGGCGCTGAAGCCTTGCATGAAGATTCCTCCCTTTGATGCCGGCCGGTCGGTTGGGTCCGAAGCGCGAAGCCGGCTTGTCGTCATGTCAACCGGTTGGCGGTGAACTGCCGTGACCCTAAGTGTCAGTTTTCGGCGCGTTCCATCAGCGCCGTTGCGGTGCGCTCGTCGGTGAGGAGACCGCTCAACAGTCCGCTGCGGAGAATGGCGCCGATCCCCTCGATCTTGGCTGGCCCACCGGCGATCGCCACGATTCGGCGCTCTTGGAGGGCTACTAGATCGGGCGAAAGGGTGCGCGCGGCGAGCGAGGTGTCGATCGGCTGGCCGGCCCGATCGAAGAAATGGCCGAGGATCTCGCCGACACCACCACCGTTCTGCACTTCGCGAATCTCGTCGAGATCGATCATGCCGGCGCCGACGAGTTGCGCATCGGGCTGCGTCGTGCCGATCCCGACAATCATCAGATCGGCGGTGGTCGCGAGCGCAAAGACATCCGCGACACCGCGCTGCGACAGCAGCACTTCGCGGTCCGCCGCAGAATTCGCAACGAAGGGAACCGGCAGAACATAGGCGGCGCTGCCCGTGCGCTCGGCGAGGCGATGCATCACGTCATGCGGATTGGCGGCGTAATTGCGTGTCAGCCCGCCCATCAGCGAGACGAAGCGGGTCGAGCCGCAATCGATGCGGGGGCTGGCGGAAATAACTGCGGCAAGCGTACGCCCATGGCCGATTCCGATGACGCGGCCCTCCGTGCCTTCGATCTCGCGCTTCAGATAGCCTGCGCCCGCGATGCCGAGCGCGCGTAAGGGCAACCCGTCCTCATAGAGATTGGGAACGACCTGCGCATAGGCCAAGCCGAAGCGTTGGCACAGGCGCTCTTCCAGAAGCAGGCATTCGGTCACGTCGCCATCGATCGTGACCTTCACCGCACCCGATTGGCTGGCCCAGGAGACGAGTCGATGCGCCTTCACATTGGACACGCCGAGCCGCTCGGCCACCTCGGCCTGCGTCAGGCCGGCGGCAAAGTGAAGCCAGGCGGCGCGAATGGCAAGGCTGTCGTCATCCGCCCGCTTGGTCGCGATCCGCGCCATGTTCGATCCCAGAGGTTTGCGTATTGAATTATTTTTCAATTGGTGCAAAGTCTTTCACGCAGCCTCGCGCTTGTCAACGAAATCACGGCGTTGGTGCGCAGGGCGGTGGGAGATGGCGGATTTCTAGTGAGGCGATGGACGCTGCCGGGAATGAGGCAGTGACTGTGGCGCGCTTGCTCGCAGTTTCGAAACCATCCCTTCGATATGTCGTGTCTTGAACCCTTGTCGACGATTGACAGGTTGTTGGATTTCTAACAGTTCTTGTGTTCAAGATCACAGAATATGTAACACGGGCTGAGCGTGTGGCGGTAGGTGACGAGGTCGGCCGACGTGGAGGATCGGGTCGGTTCGGCTTCGCAGGGGAGGCAGTCTTATGCGCTTGACGATGGCATCCCGGCTGGATCATGCCGCGCGGCAGCTTTCTGGCCGCGCTCGCCGCACGCTTCCCCGCTCGCACTGAACGCATCGCCGATCTTTTCCGGTGCGGCGCGCGATTGTCCGCAGCCCGCGCCGGCTCAACATCAATGGGAGGTCGCCTGTCATGACCGCATCCACTCTTTCCGTCCCCAAGGCCAAGCGCCGCGTCGTCGGCCCGGGCACGATCGTCACCTCGCTCATCGGCCTCGCGCTTCTGGTCGGGATTGCCTTCGACACCAAGCTCGTGCGGATCGGGTCCGAGGCAGCCAGCGGGCCTGAACGCTTCTCGGCCGAGACCTATGGCCCGGCAGAATTCCCCAAGGTGCGCGACGCGATCGCTGCCAAGGCGGTGGATGCGCCGGTGCTGGCCGCCGCGATTGCCGAGAACAAGACCGCCGCCGCCGAGAAATACGGCGTGGCTTCGGGCGGAACCTCGGTTCTGCCGGTCTCTTTCACGGGCGTCGCGGGCGAGCCGAAGGCCGGCATCTATACGGTCACCGTCCCGAACATGCCAGCTGGCGTGACCCTGCGGGTTCAGACCGGGCCGGCCATCAACGGCACCGAGCTGCGCGACGCGACAGGGACGATCGAGTTCGGCCAGTTCACCAACCAGATCGAATATCAGGACGCGGGTTCCGCGCTGAACAACGCCATGAAGGCCGAGGTTCTCGCGCCGATCGACACCAAGAGCCTTGCCGGCAAGACGATCTCCGTCACCGGTGCCTTCCGCCTCGTGAACGCCAAGAACTGGCTCGTCACGCCCGTCAAGCTGACGGTGCAGTGATGGCCGCGTCCGCATCCTCCGCGGAGCCGCGCAAGGGCGAGGTCGTCCTCTCGGCACGCAACGTCGCCAAGTCCTATGGCAGCGTCCATGCACTGAAAGGCGTGAACTTCGACATTCATCGCGGGCAGGTCACCACGCTGTTCGGCGAAAACGGCGCCGGCAAGTCGACGCTCATGCGCATCCTGTCCGGTGTCACGCCGCCGACATCGGGCGAGATCGTGCTGGACGGCGAGCCCGTCGTCTTCGCCTCGGCCAACGACGCGCGCGATCGCGGCATCTCCATCATCCACCAGGAACTCAGCCTCGCGCCGAACCTCAGCGTGCGCGACAATATCTTCATGGGCCGCGAGATCCAGACCGCGACCGGCGTCGATTTCGAGAAGGAAGCCGAGATCGCCCGCGCGCTTCTGACCGAGCTGGAAGAGGACATCGACCCGCTGACGCCGGTCGAGGAGCTTCGCCTGGGGCAACAGCAGATCGTGGAGATCGCGCGTGCCCTCTCGATGAAGTCGCGCATTCTCATCATGGACGAGCCGACCTCGGCGCTCAGCGCCTCGGAGGTCGAGGTTCTGTTCAAGGTGATCCGCGATCTCACCAACCGCGGCGTCGCCATCGTCTATATCTCGCATCACCTCGAAGAAGCGCTGCAGATCACCGACCACGCGGTCGTGCTGCGCGACGGGGCGATGACGGCCTATGCCGAGCGCCGCGAGATCGATCTGGAATGGATCGTGCGTCACATGGTGGGCGAGAACTACGATCTCGGCTCGCCGCCTTCGGGCTATGCCTTCGGCGATGTCGCGCTTTCGGTGCGCGATGTCTCCGTGACGCTGCCGACCGGCGCGGACGCGGTGGAGCGGCTTTCGCTCGACGTGCGGGCCGGTGAGATCGTCTGCATCTACGGGCTGATGGGGGCAGGGCGCACCGAGCTTCTGGAAGCGGTCGCCGGGCGCACCTCCGTCAGCGGCGGCCACGTCCTGCTGCGCGGCGAAGACATCTCGGACCTCTCCATCGCCGAGCGCATCCAGGCCGGGCTTGTGCTCGTGCCCGAGGATCGCCAGCGCGACGGCCTGGTCCAGACCATGTCGGTCGGCGAGAACCTGTCGCTGGCCAGCATCAAGGCCTTCACCCGCCGGCTCTTCACCTCGACCCGTGTGGAGAAGGACATCGTCGCCGATTCGATCCGCCGCGTCCATGTGAAGACGGCAGGCGGCGCGGCGCCCATCGGCTCCCTGTCGGGCGGCAACCAGCAGAAGGTGGTGATCGGCAAGATGCTGGCCACGCACCCCAAGGTCGTGCTGCTCGACGAGCCGAGCCGTGGCATCGACATCGGCGCGAAATCGGAAGTCTTCAAGCTTCTGGCCGAGCGCGCGCGTGAAGGCCTGGCGGTCGTCTTTTCGACCTCCGAGGTCAGCGAGTGCCTCGGCGTCGCACATCGAATCATCGTGATGAGCAAGGGCCGCATTTCGGCGGAATTCCCGGCGGGCGTCACCAAGGAAAAAATCATGGCCGCTTCGGGCGAGGCCGTGGTCGCGTGAACCAGAAAGAGAGCGGAATCCCGATCATGACCACCAGCACCGCTAGCGCACCCAGAAAGGCAGGCTCCGAGGGCTTCGACCTCGCCCGCCTTCTTCTGGAGGGTCGCGCCTTCTTCGCGCTTATCGCGATCATCGTCGTCTTCTCGATCCTGTCGCCGTTCTATTTCACGGTGAACAATTTCCTGATCATGGCCTCGCACGTCGCCATTTTCGGCCTTCTGGCGATCGGCATGTTGCTGGTCATCCTGACCGGCGGCATCGATCTCTCGGTCGGCTCGACCCTGGGCCTTGCCGGCGTGATCGCCGGCTTCCTGATGCAGGGCGTCACGTTGCCTGCGTTCGGCGTCGTGCTGTATCCGCCGGTCTGGGCCGTCGTGGTGCTGACCTGCGCGCTCGGCGCGCTGATCGGCCTTCTGAACGGCGCGCTGATCGCCTATCTGAAGGTGCCGGCCTTCGTTGCGACGCTCGGCGTCCTCTATGTCGCGCGCGGCGTGGCGCTTCTGATGACCAACGGGTTGACCTACAACAATCTCGGCGGCCGCGCGGATCTCGGCAATACGGGCTTCGACTGGCTCGGCTTCAACCGCCTCTTCGGTGTGCCGATCGGCGTGTTGATCCTCGCCGTCGTCGCCCTCATCGGCAGCGTTCTCCTGTCGCGCACGGCCTTCGGCCGTTGGGTCTACGCCACGGGCGGCAATGCGCGCGCGGCCGAACTGTCGGGCGTTCCGGTGCCGCGCACGCAGATCCTCGTCTATGTCCTGTCGGGCGTCTGCGCGGCGATTGCCGGCCTCGTCCTGTCCTCGCAGCTGACCTCGGCCGGCCCGACGGCGGGCTCGACCTACGAGCTGACGGCGATCGCCGCCGTTGTCGTGGGCGGCGCGGCGCTGACGGGCGGTCGCGGCACGGTTCGCGGCACGCTGCTCGGCGCCTTCGTCATCGGCTTCCTGTCGGACGGTCTCGTCATCATCGGCGTTTCGTCCTATTGGCAGACGGTCTTCACCGGCGCGGTGATCGTGCTCGCCGTTCTGCTCAACAGCATCCAATATGGCCGCCGCCCCAAGCGCGCCGCCACGCCTTCCCCGCAGCAGGGTGCCAAGGCCTGAGGGCCTGAACCGACGCGCGGAAAACGCCGGGCCTCAACCGCCCGGCGCGTTACCAGCCACAGACCACCAAGGGAGAGAAAGCATGTTGAAATCGGGCAAGAGCCTCCTGCTCGCGGGTATCATGGCCGTTACCTTCGCCGGCTCGGCCTTCGCCGACGGCCTGGTGACGATCATCGTCAACGATCCGTCCAACCCCTACTGGTTCACGGAAGGCGAGATCGCCTCCAAGACCGCCAAGGATCTCGGCTACGAGACGGTCGTCTCCTCCCACAAGGGCGACACCAACACCGAGAGCAACCTGATCGACACGGCGATCACCAACCGCTCCAAGGCGATCATCCTCGATCCCGCCAATGCGGACGGTTCGGTCGGCGCGGTGAAGAAGGCCGTTGCAGCCGGCATCCCGGTCTTCCTCGTCAACGCCGAGATCAACCAGGAAGGTCTCGCCAAGGCGCAGCTCGTCTCGAACAACGCGCAGGGCGCCGCGCTCGGTGCGCAGCAGTGGGTCGAGACCGTCGGCGACAAGGGCAATTATGTCGAGCTTCTCGGCGCGCCTTCGGACAACAACGCCGCCACGCGCTCCAACGGCTACAAGACCGTTCTCAGCCAGTATCCGGACCTGAAGCTCGTCGGCTCGGATGTCGCCAACTGGGATCGCCGTCAGGGCTACGCCAAGATGCAGAGCCTGCTTCAGGCCAATCCGGGCATCATCGGCGTCATCTCCGGCAATGACGAAATGGCGCTCGGCGCGATCGCCGCGCTGAAGGAAGCCGGCAAGCTTTCGGGCATCACGGTCGGCGGCTTCGACGGCTCGCCCGATGCGGTCGCCGCCATCAAGGCCGGCGAACTCGCCTACACCGTGCTTCAGCCGGTCGCGATCTTCTCGAAGGAAGCGGTTCGTCAGGCCGACAACTTCATCAAGAATGGCAAGACGGGCGCGGCCAGCGAGAAGCAGCTCTTCGACTGCATCATCGTCAACAAGGACAATGTGGATCAGTACGCTTCGCCCTTCGTCATGAAGGAGTAAGGCGCTCGGGCTCTCCGGCCCGAACCGATCCGCTTTCCGAGGGCCGGCTGCGATACATTCGCAGCCGGCCTTTTTTTGTAGAACGGTGAGTATTTGCCCGTCAAAAATAGTGCCTGAAATCTCGCATACGACTGTTATCTTCACATTATTCAATGATATAAATGCACATGGGCGGCCGGGAAGGCCGTGTTCGACGCGAGAATGCCCATGGCCAGCCTTCTGGGAATCGACAATGGTTTGACCGTCACAAAGGCGGTCGTGTTTGACGTGGACGGAACGCAATTGTCCGTTGCGCGGCGGCGTGTGCCGCAGTCCATGCCGCGCCCGCGCTGGGTGGAACGCGACCCCGTCGGCCTCTGGAAGGCGACCGCCGAGGCCATCGCGGAAGCCATCGCTCTGTCCGGCCGGCCGGCCGAAGACATCAAGGCGGTGGCTGCGACGGCGCATGGCGACGGCGTCTATCTCCTCGACCGGGACAAGCGGCCCTTGCGTGCCGGCATCCTCTCGCTCGACAGCCGCGCGCTGGATGTCGTGGCCCGCTGGCGCGATAGCGCTCTGTTCGCCGACGCCCTTTCGCTGACCGGGCAGACGCCGCATGTTTCCGCGCCGTCCGCGCTCCTCGCCTGGGTGAAGGCGGAGGAGCCCGAGACTTTCGCACGCATCGGCCATATCCTCGCCTGCAAGGACTGGCTGCGCTTCTGCCTGACGGGGGAGGTCGGCACCGACCGCACGGAGGCCAGCACCTCCTTCACCGATGTGAACACGCAAGCCTATTCGCCGGGCGCGATGACGCTTTTCGGGCTGGACGATCTTACCGCCGCCCTGCCGCCCATCTTCGGCTCGGGCGAGTGCGTCGGCAAGGTGACGCGCGCGGCGGCGCAGGCGACAGGGCTTCGGGAGGGTACGCCCGTCGCCTGCGGGCTGCATGACGTCACCGCTTCGGCGCTCGGCATCGGCGCGCACAGGCCGGATGTGGTCGGCATCGTCGCTGGCACCTATTCGATCAACGAGGTCGTCAGCACCCGCCCGCGCACCGATGCGCGCTGGTTCTGCCGCAACGCGATCGAGCCCGGCTTTTGGAACAACATGTCCATCTCGCCGGCTTCGACCGCCAATTACGACTGGTTTCTGGACCGGCTCTGCGAGCGCGACCAGCGCGCCGCGATCGAGGCGGGGCAGTCCATCCATGAGGTTCTGGCCGCCGAGATGGACGGAGCCTTCCGCCGGCCTTCGACCCTGTTCTTCCATCCCTATCTCTTCGGCTCGCCGCATGGCGACACGGCGAGCGCCAGTTTTCTCGGTCTCCACGGCTGGCATGAGCGCGGGGATATGCTGCGCGCCGTGCTGGAAGGCATCGCCTTCAACCATCGCACCCATGTCGATGCGCTGCGCGACGGCTTCCCGTTCGAGCGCGCCATGCTGACGGGCGGCGGCTCGCGCAACCCGGCCTTCGCGCAGCTCTTCGCCGATGTTCTGGAAATGCCGGTGGAGGTGCCGGGCACGGAGGAGGCGGCCGCCTTCGGCGCGGCCCTGTGCGCCGGGGCGAGCGTCGGGCTCTACGCGTCGCCCCTGGCCGATCCGCGCGATCTCAGCGCGATCACACGCAGCTTCGAGCCGGACGCCCGACGCACGGCCGAGATGAATGAGCGCTTCGGCCTCTTCACGCGTCTCGCCGAAGCGTTGAAGCCCTATTGGCTGGAACTGGAAGCCATGGGCGCAGACCGTCCCGGCCACGCCTGATGGGCAAGGGCGACGATCGGCGCGAGGAGATCGCGACCTATGTCATCGCGCGCGGACAGGTGCGGATCGACGATATGGCCGAGCATTTCGGTGTCTCGCGCATGACGATCCATCGCCATATCGACCAGTTGGCCGCGCAAGGCGTCTTGCGCAAGCTGCACGGCGCCGTGTCGGCGCAGCCGACCGGCATCTACGAGAGCCTGTATCGCTATCGCGAGACGGTCGCGACCTCCGAGAAGCGCGCGCTGGCGCAAGCTGCGCTGGCTCTGATCGAACCGGGGCAGGTCGTCATGCTGGACGATTCCTCGACGGCGGGGGCGCTCGCGCCGCACTTAAGCGAGCGCGCGCCGTTGACCGTCATCACCAACAGCCTCTCGGCCGCCCAGCATCTGAAGCAGATCGATGGGATCGACCTGATCGGCCTCGGCGGGCAGTATCATCGCACCTATGACGCGCTGATCGGCCATGTCTGTGAAAGCGCCATCGCGCGGCTGCGGGCCGATATCCTCGTGTGTTCGGCCTCCACCGTCTCGGGCACCAGCGCCTTCATTCAGGACGGGCAGGTCGTGCGCGCCAAGCAGGCCATGATGGCCGCCTGCGCCTCCCGCCTGCTCCTGCTCGATACGACCAAATTCGGCAAATCCGCCCTGCATCACTTCGCCGACCTGTCCGACTTCGACGCCGTTCTCGTGCCTCGCCACCTGGGCGACGAGCCGCGACGCGCGCTGGAGGCGGCCGGCGTACCCCTTCGTCTCGTGGAGACAGATTGATGACCTCGTTCCCTGAAACCCCTTCGCTTTTCGCCGACGCGCGCCTGAATGCCCTGGATGGCGGGGAGATCGATGTTTTGATCCTGGGCGCGGGCGTCAATGGCGCGGGCCTGTTTCGCGATCTCTGCGAACAGGGCCTGACCTGCCTGATTCTCGACAAGGGCGATTTCGGCTCGGGCACCAGCGCCGCGCCCTCGCGCCTCATCCATGGCGGGCTCAAATATCTGGAAACGGGCGAGTTCGGTCTGGTTGCGCAATCGACGCTGGAGCGAAACCTCCTCCTGCGCAACGCGCCCCACTGCGTCGAGCCGTTGCCGACGATCATTCCCGCCTTTTCCTGGACCAAGGGCATCGGCGCGGCGCTGCGCACGCTGATGGGCTCCACCACCGCGCCGCGCAGCCGGGGCGGCGTGCTCATCAAGATCGGCCTCGCGCTCTACGATTTCTACGGCTCGCGCCATCGCGTCATGCCGCGTCATCGCCTTTCGGGGCGCGCCAAGTCCTTGCGCGACATGCCCATGCTGACGCCTTCCATCAAGGCGACCGGCCTCTATTACGACGCCAAGATCGCGCGGCCCGAGCGTCTGGTGCTCGAACTCGTGCAGGATGGCTTGCGCGCTTCGCCCCGCTCCGCCGCCGCCAATTCCGCCGAGCTTCTCGGGCTGGACGAGGGCGCTGTGGCCTTTCGCCTTGCCGATGGCGCGAACCGTTCGGTTCGCCCGCGCATCACGATCAACGCGGCCGGCCCATGGATCGACCATGTGAACGCCCGGCTGGGCGCTGAGACCAAGCTGATCGGCGGCACCAAAGGCTCGCATATTCTGCTCGACCATCCGGAATTGCTGCGCCAGTTGAACGGGCGGATGATCTATTTCGAAGCGGATGACGGGCGCATCTGCCTCGTCTTCGACTATCTCGGCCGCGCGTTGGTCGGCTCCACCGACATCAAGGCGAACAATCCCGACTCGGTGCGCTGCGAGGACGACGAGATCGACTATTTCCTGGCGAGCCTGCGCAGCCTCCTGCCGGGCCTGTCCTTCGATCGCAACCAGATCGTCTATACCTATAGCGGCATTCGTCCGCTCCCGGCCTCCGACGCCAGCAATCCCGGCCTCATCAGCCGCGATCATTCCGCTCCGGTCATGGAGCCCGGCGCGGGACGATCGTTTCCGATCATCTCGCTGGTCGGCGGCAAGTGGACGACCTTTCGAGGCTTTGCCGAGGAAGTGGCCGATACCGTCCTGTCCCGGCTGGGCAGGGCGCGCAAAATCTCGACGCAGCATCTACCGATCGGCGGTGGGCGAGATTTTCCGGCCGACGAGGCGGCTCGTGCCGCCTGGATCGCCCGTGTCGCGAGCGAATCCGGCCTTGCGGCCGATCGGGTAGGCGAACTCCTGTCGCGCTACGGCACCACTGCGCGCGCGATTGCGGGGCATCGCGGGCGCTGGACGGACGCCGACCGCCTGCCGGGCGCGGAGCACTACAGCCTCTCGGAACTCGACTACATCTTGCGGCGGGAAGCCGTCCGCCATCTCGGCGATCTCGTGCTGCGTCGCACGACGCTCGCCGTTCGCGGGGAGGTGACGCGGCCGGTGCTGGAGCGGCTGGCGGACCATGCCGCCGAGATTCTCGGCTGGGACCCGGCACGCCGGGAGCGCGAACTGACGCAGACCGCTGAAAGCCTCGTGACCTATCACGGCGTCACCTTGTAATCGTCGCCGCCGGCCGGGTCTGCTCCGGCCGGTGGCGAAACGATCAGCTTGGCAACGGGTCGGGCGAGGTCGTGTAGAGCGCGGTGCTCGGCGCCTGGGTCAGGCGGCGATAGCGCTCGAACTGCGCGAGCACGTCCGCGATCAGATCGTCCCGGCTGAAGCCAAGAACGTCATAGCCGCGCGAGCCGTCCGAGAAGCTGGTGCGCGCGGTCCAGACCTGCTCGCGGCGCGCTTCCGGCCGCGAGGCTTCGGCGGCCGAGAACATCATGGCCGGGCGCGCCGCCGGGGCGACGGCGTAAACGAAATTGCGCGTCCCTTCCGCCTGAACCGTCAGGGTAATGCCGTCGTTCTCTCCCGCTTCCACCGCAGCTTGCAGACCGCGACGATCCAGCTCGCGTCGAACCTCTTCCAACGCCGGCTGAACGGTTTTCTCCACGAAGGCCCGAACGCTCGCTTTGGTCGGGTGGTTGAGGATGGTCGCGAGCCGGGCCTGCCAACTGACGGAGCGGGTGCGAATGGCGGGCTGGGCCTGCCGATGCTCGTCCAGCCGCGCCATATCCGCTCTCATGCCCCGCAAAAGACCGAAGGCCAGCAGAAGCAGGATCACCGCGAAGGGCAGGGCACTGATCAGGGTCATGGTCTGAAGCGCGCTGAGGCCGCCGGCCAGAAGCAGGGCTGCTGCGACGGCCCCTTCCAGGCTGCACCAGTAGATGCGCTGCCAAGTCGGCGTGTCGGAGTTTCCGCCCGCCGCGATCGTATCGATCACCATGGAACCGGAATCGGCCGAGGTGACAAAGAAGATTGCGACCAGAAGGCAGCTCAGAACCGACGCGACGCCGGACCAGGGCAGATATTCGAAGAACTGGAACAGCGAGACGGAAATATCCGCTCCGACCGCGCGCGAGATGGCGCCCGCAGCCGGCCCAATGTCCAGCGAAATGGCCGTGTTGCCGAAGACCGTCATCCAGAAGAAGGTGAAGGCCGACGGCACGAACAGGACGCCGATCACGAATTCGCGCACCGTGCGCCCACGCGAAATGCGGGCGATGAACATGCCCACGAAGGGCGACCAGGAGATCCACCACGCCCAGTAGAAGAGCGTCCAGTCGCTGATCCAACTCTTCGGCTCATAGGCGTAGAGCTTGAAGGTTCGCTCCACGAAGTCGTTGAGATAGGTGCCGATGTTCTGAACAAAGGCGCGGAACAGAAATTCCGTCGGCCCCACCACCAGCACGAAGAGCATCAGGACGATGGCGACCAGAAGATTGCCTTCCGACAGGCGGCGGATCCCCTTGTCGAGGCCGGAGACGACGGACAGCGTGGCGAGCGCCGTGACGAGGGCGATCAGTCCCACCTGCACGAGCGCGGTCTGCGGCACGCCGAAGAGATAGCCGAGGCCGGCATTGATCTGGAGAACGCCGAGGCCGAGCGAGGTCGCGATGCCGAACATTGTGCCGCAGATCGCGAAGATGTCGGCAGCGTGGCCGATCGGCCCGCTGATGCGCTCGCGGATCAGTGGGTAGAAGCCGGCGCGGATCGTCAGAGGCAGATTGTATCGAAACGAGAAATAGGCGAGCGACAGACCGACGATCGCGTAGATCGACCAGGCATGAATGCCCCAATGAAAAAAGGTGATCGACATCGCCTGCCGCGCGGCGGCGAAGCTTCCGGGCGCTTCCTCGGGCGGCACGGAGTAATGCAGGATCGGCTCGGCCACCGCGTAGAACATCAAGCCGATGCCCATGCCGGCGGCGAACAGCATGGCCAGCCAGGAAATGTAGCGGTACTCGGGCTCGGAATCGTCCGGCCCGAGCTTCAGATTGCCGTAGCGGCTGACCGCCAGAAACAGAACGGTGAAAACGAGAATGCCGACGGCGAGCAGATAGAACTAGCCGAAGCTACCGAGAATAAAGGATTGCGTGGCCGAGAAAATCCGGTTGGCGTCCGACGGGTCGGCGACGCCGAAAAGCGCCAGCAGAAAGATGATGGCACTGGCCGTGAAGAAAACCGGCTTGTTGATCGTGGATGCGGACAAAAGGCAGGTGGTCCCTTGTTCGTGACGAAAAGCCCTCGACCGATCATCGAGGATTTAGTCATCAAGACTTAGTGGACGATCCGGTCATGGGAACCGGCCCTGCCATAATCCTGCCCTCAATCGGACGGTTTTCAGCCGCAGCTTCCCCCCTGCGGCCTGTGGCGCGAGGATTGCCCCCACGCTATCCCGATCGGTTTTCGCCTTGCCGGCGATCAGCCGCGCCGGCCCTGCGTCAGGTCACGCTCGATGTCGAAGCCCGCGCCCAGGCGCATCTTGTAGACCTGATAATTCTCCATCACGCGCTGAACGTAATTGCGCGTTTCGGTGAAGGGGATCAGCTCGATCCAGTCCACGACCTTGTCGATGCTCTGGCCGCGCGGGTCGCCGAACCGGTCGATCCATTCCTTTGCCCGGCGCGGGCCGGCATTGTAGGCCGCGAAGGTCAGGATGTAGGAGCCCGAGAAGTTCGAGATCTGCTGGCCGAGATACTGGCTGCCGAGCAGGGCGTTGTAGGACGTGTCGTTCAGGAGACGGGTGTCCGAATAGGGAAGGCCGGCATTCTTGGCGAGGCCCTTGGCCGTCGCCGGCATGACCTGAAGCAGGCCGAGCGCGCCGACCGGCGACTTGGCGCGCGGGTTGAAGGCGCTTTCCTGCCGGGCGATGGCATAGGCCAGCGCCTTGCCGCTGGCCGAGATGTTGGCGCTCTCGGGAATGACGCCGACCGGGAAGGCGAGGGCCGGCGCGTTGACGCCGCGTCCATAGGCAGTCTTTCCGACGGTGAGCGCCAGCGCATGGTCGCCGCGCCGCTCCGCCATGGAAGAGAGGATGGCGAGTTCGCCGGGGCTGTCGAGGTCTTCCGCCAGCGCCTTGTAAAGGGCGTCAGCCCGGCTTTCCGATCCGATCTGCTCCAGACGCTTGATGGCGCGCACCGCCTCGCGGTTCTCGAAGTTGCGGCGCTCGGCGTCCGATGGGCGGGGATAGGCGATCGGGCCGGGATTGCGGCCAAGCTTGGCGGCCGCCAGCTGCCCATAGAAGGTCGCGCCATGGCGCGCGGCCTGCTCGTAATAGGTGCGCGCATTGCCGGGGCCGCCCGCTTCCGCCGCGCGGCCGAGCCAATAGAGGGCGCGCGACTGCGACAGCGGGCGCGAGGAGATCGACTGGATGCGGCTGAAATGCTTGGCGGCGGTCGCCGGATCGTTAAGATAGCGAAGCGCATACCAGCCGGAATGGAACTCGGCCTCGACGGCCTCCGTCTGCCCTTCGGCGGAATGGTTGGCGACGAGGCGATAGGCGGCCTTGCGGTCGCCCTTCTCCAGAAGCATCCGCGAGATGATGCGCCGCTCATTCCACCATGCGTCGGCATCGACCAGACTGTCGCGGTCGCGCGGGGCGCGCTCGATCAGGGCCGCCGCCTCTTCGATCCGGTCCTTCTTGCGCAAGTTCTCGGCGGCGGTGAAGAGATAGCTGGGGTCCGAGCGCAGATTGGCCGGCACCTTGGCCAGGAGCGCATCGGCATTTCCGTCGCCGCGAATGGACGCGGCGCGGGCGCGGAAGAGCGATTCCGCGTTGGCGAGGCTCGCCAGACGCTGCGCATCCGACACGCGGTCGGCGTAAAGCAGCATGTCCATGCGGAACTTGTGATCGGCCCGCGTCAGAAGCGCGCCGAAATTCGACAGCATTTGCGTTTCGGTCGCCTTGTCGAATTTCTCGTGGCGCCAGAAGCGCACGATCAGGCCCTTCGCCTTGCCGGCCTGACCCAGCTCGATATAGGCGCGGGCAAGGGCCATCGCGCCTTCGGGCGTGCGCGGCGCGTCCTGCCCGAAGGCGGCCACGACGTCGCGCGCCGGCATCCGCTCGCGGTTCAGCGCGCGCTCCAGATTGGCGCGGATCACCTTCATGCCGGGCCAGCTGCGCAGTTCCATCGCCGTATGAGCGATTTCGGCGGCCGGAACATCGGTCGTACCGCGCAGGGCGATGGCCCAGGAAAGAATGTGCCGGTCGAGCGAGCCGGGCGCCATGCCCTCGCGAATGGCCAGCGCGCGGGGAATGTCGCGCCAGGTGGCGTCGAGCCCGTCCTTCAGATCACCGCGCATGGGCGCGATGCCGGACACGCGCGAGCCCATGGCCGCGATGGAGGAGGTGAAGGCCATCGTGTCGGCAGCCGGCGCCGCGCTCGGCACGCCGGGCTGGCGCAGCAGCGGATTGCCGGAGGGAGCCGGCGCGCCGAAGCGTTCCTGGCTCGGCTCCGGCTCGGATGACCCGCGCCCGAGGCCAAGGCCGAGCGAGGGCATCTTGAAGCTCGGCATGGGGATGCGGTCGAGAAGAGACTCCGCATTCGCTGAACCGGCCATCAGCGCTGCCAGAACGGCCGGCAGAAGAAGGACCTTGGCGCGGGTCGCGTGTCTCATGGTGAATCCCGTCAGAATGCCATCACATGGACGCCTCGAAAGGCGTAAGATCAACGAACTTTCCACCATCGCTATGAAGAACTCGTAAACCATGCCGGTTCGCATGTCGGCCCGGCACCACAGACCGGGGGACGGCGCATCCGCCATACGGCTTGTCGCTTGTCTCCATTCGGCGGCTTTATTATGGTGCCGCGTCCGCGCGGGGGCGAGAGCGCTGAAAAGCCGCTTCGCCGCGGCGCGGATGGTCGATAGCTGCCGGCATTCTCGCGCTTCGCGTGGCGGACCATCCCCTCACTATTTCAGTCGCCGGGAGTGACGACATGACCTTCAAGGGCTCGATGACGGCTCTAGTGACCCCTTTTGCCACGGACGGCAGCGTGGACGAGGCGGCGTTTCGCGACCTCGTGGAATGGCAGATCGCGGAGGGCACGCACGGTCTCGTTCCCGTGGGGACGACCGGCGAAAGCCCGACGCTGACCCATGACGAGCACAAGCGCGTGGTCGAACTCTGTATCGAGACGGCGGCCGGCCGCGTTCCGGTGATCGCGGGCGCAGGCTCCAACAACACGATCGAGGCGATCGATCTGGCCCGCTCGGCGGAGCAGGCGGGGGCGGACGGCATTCTGGTGGTCACGCCCTATTACAACAAGCCGACCCAGCGCGGGCTCTACGAGCACTATGCCGCCGTAGCGCGCGCGGTGACCAAGCCCATCATCATCTACAACATTCCGCCCCGCTCGGTGATCGACATGACGCCCGAGACGATGGGCCGCCTGGTGGCGGACTTCCCCAACATCGTCGGCGTCAAGGACGCGACCGCCAAGCTCGATCGCGTGTCCGAGCAGCGCATCACCTGCGGCCCGGATTTCATCCAACTGTCGGGCGAGGACGCCACCGCGCTCGGCCATATCGCGCATGGCGGCCATGGCTGCATTTCGGTGACGGCCAATGTCGCGCCGCGCCTGTGCGCCGAGTTCCAGAACGCCTGCCTCAGCGGCGATTTCGCTCGGGCGTTGGAGTATCAGGATCGTCTCATGCCCCTGCACAAGGCGATCTTCATGGAGCCGGGTCTGTGCGGCACGAAATACGCCCTGTCGCGCCTCGGCAAGGGCCGCGCTGTGGTGCGCCTTCCGCTGGTGCCGATCGAGGCTTCGACCGAGGCTGCGATCGACGCCGCGCTGCGCCATGCCGGGCTTCTGAATTGACGAGCGGCCTCTCCAGCCTCATCTAGAGGCGAGATCACATTCATGACGATCGGGGCGCTGACGGCGCCCCGTTTCGCAACCGGACGGACCCCATGGCCAAGAAGCCGGCACGAAACAATGTCGCCGCCGAAAACCGCAAGGCGCGCTTTCATTACGAGATCATCGACACGCTGGAGGCCGGCCTCGTCCTGACGGGCACGGAGGTCAAGTCGCTGCGCGAGGGGCGGGCGACCATCGCCGAATCCTATGCGACCGAGGAGGGCGGCGAGATCTGGCTGATCAATTCCAACGTACCGGAATATCTACAGGCCAACCGTTTCAACCACGAGCCCAAGCGCCGTCGCAAGATCCTCGTTCACGCCGCCCAGCGCAACCGGCTGGCCGGCGCGGTGCAGCGCGATGGCATGACGCTCGTGCCGCTGAAGATCTACTTCAACGAGAAGGGGCGGGCGAAGCTCGAACTGGCTGTGGCGCGCGGCAAGAATGCGCCCGACAAGCGCGAGACCATGAAGGAGCGCGACTGGAACCGCCAGAAGCAGCGCGTGCTGAAAGAGGGCGGGCGCGACTGACGCGCCGAGTTTCCAAGCAGCCTCCCAGCCCTCACGCATATTCCACTTGCGCGGCGAAGCGTCTCGGCTCAGCATGGCCCCGGCGCATCTGGGAGGCTGCGAGATGACGGACTTCACCATTCTGCCCGAAGGGTTGGAGGCTCCGAGAGACGACGGCGGAGCGTCGCATCTGGTGGGGCGGCGGCTGCCGTCTCTTTCCCTTTCGTCCACGTCGGGCGGCACGGTCGATCTGGCACGGCTGAATGGGCTGGCCATTCTGTATCTTTATCCCATGACCGGTCGGCCCGGCCTGCCGCTGCCCGGCGGCTGGAACGAGATTCCCGGCGCGCGCGGCTGCACCCCGCAGGCCTGCGGTTTTCGAGATCATTTCGCGGCGCTGCGCTCGCTGAATGTCACGCATGTCTTCGGCATTTCCACGCAGACCACGGCCTATCAGCGCGAGGCGGTGGAACGGCTGCATCTGCCGTTTCCGCTTCTGTCGGATGCCACGCTCGAACTGGTCGAGATGCTGGATGTCCCGGTCTTCGACGTGGACGGCGACGCGCTGTTCAAGCGTCTAACCATGATCGCGCGGGACAGCGAGATCGTGAAAGTCTTCTACCCGATCTTTCCGCCGGACAAGAACGCGGAAGAGGTTCTGGACTGGCTGAGTGACGAGCGAGAGGCGCATCGCGCGCGCCCGCTTTAGAGCCGGGGCCAAAACCCTTCGGGTCGATCCGCCGGGTCTTTCCGTCCCCGATCATCGTTGCCGATGCTCGCCGATGCGCTGCATCGTCTCCGCTCGGCGCCTCGCCGGGAGCGAAAATCCCTTGCCGGCTCTCCGCCGCAGGGTTCTGTCCCCGGCTCTTAGGGCTCAGCTATCCTGGCCGAGATGCCGGGCGACGGTCTCGAAGACGTCCGCGAACATGGCTTCCGTCAGTCGCCCCGTATTGGTGTTGTAGCGCGAGCAATGATAGCTCGACACGACGAAGCGGCCGGAGACCTCGTGCGCGCCGCCATGGCTGAACGGCGCGTCCTTCGGTTTCGCGCCGAGCGCGCGAAGGGTCGAGTCATGCGCGATACGGCCCAGCGTCACGATGGCGGAAAGATGCGGGAAGCTTTCGATCGTCGGCACGAGAAAGCGCCGGCAATCGTTGATCTCCTGGCCGTTCGGCTTGTTCTCGGGCGGGACGCAACGCACGGCATTGGTGATCGCCGCGCCCACGAGCCGCAGACTGTCATCGGGGCGTGCTTCGAACTCGCCCGATGCGAAACCGAAGCGCTTCAGCGTGGCATAGAGAAGATCGCCGGCATAATCGCCCGTGAACGGCCGGCCCGTGCGGTTCGCCCCTCGCACGCCCGGCGCGAGGCCCACCACGAGAAGCCGAACGCTCTCTGGGCCTTCTGGTGGCAGGAAGGAGCGAACGGGGCCGTTGTGCCAACTCGGCTCGCGCTCGCGCCATTCCTGGCGAAAGGCCGCAAGGCGCGGACAGATCGGGCAGTCGTGGGGCGGGGCGGCCTGGTCGGGTTCTGTCGGATGCACGAGGAGAAAACCGCCCGTGATCAATCGTTGTCTTCGACGGGCAGTGTCTCGTCCGCTTCCAGCCGGCGGGCCAGCCGGGCCTCACGCTCGGCCGGATTGCGTCCGATCTCTGTCTGAAGCGAGCGAAGGTCGATGAAATGATCGGCCTGCCGGCGCAGATCGTCCGCGATCATGGGTGTTTGCGAGGAGAGGGTGGAGACCACCGAGACCTTGCGTCCCTTGCGTTGCAGCGCCTCGACCAGCGAGCGGAAATCGCCATCGCCCGAGAAGAGCACGAAGTGATCGACCGTCTCGGCCAGTTCCATGGCATCGACCGCCAGTTCGATGTCCATATTGCCCTTGATCTTGCGCCGGCCCATGGCATCCGTGAATTCCTTGGCCGGCTTGGTGACGACGGTGTAGCCGTTATAGTCCAACCAGTCGATCAAGGGGCGGATGGAAGAGTATTCCTGATCCTCGATCATCGCCGTGTAGTAATAGGCCCGCAGAAGATAGCCGCGTTTCTGGAAGGCCGTCAGCAGCTTCTTGTAGTCGATGTCGAATCCCAGCGCGCGGGACGTGGCGTAGAGATTGGCTCCATCAATGAAGAGGGCGATCTTTTCGCGGGGATCGAACATGGAGGGGCTTTCGGAAATGCGATGGGAAGCGAAGGAGCCTGAAACCCGTTCCGCGGACGGGACGCAAAGGCGTTATATACGACGCGAAATAGGGCGGAAGTCGTATGGCGCCAATGGGGCATAATATAATGCGAATGCCATAAAACGATGGCTGCCCCTTGAGATTCATTTGTCAAGGGACTACACGGGCGGTTCAGCTTCTTGCCCCCGTTCCCGAGGAGACAGGCCATGGCCCGCGTCACCGTAGAAGATTGCGTCGATAAGGTCGAGAATCGTTTCGAGCTCGTCCTGCTCGCCAGCCACCGTGCGCGCCAGATCGCCCAGGGCCAGCCGATCACGGTCGATCGCGACAACGACAAGAACCCGGTTGTCGCGCTGCGCGAGATCGCGGACGAAACGCTTTCGCCCGACGATCTGAAGGAAGACCTCATCCACTCGCTGCAGAAGCATGTCGAGGTGGACGAGCCCGAGCCGGCCGCGCCGACCTCAAGCGCGCTGCTCGAAGGCCCGAGCGAAGGCGTCATCACGGCTTCCGAGGACGACGACGACAATGTCGCCTTCGACCGCATGTCGGAAGACGAGCTTCTCGCCGGCATCGAAGGCCTCATCCCGCCGGAAAAGAACGAAGATTTCTAATCTGCGACGCGATTGGGCCTTTCTCGGCTTTCGCAATGCAACCTATATAGAGGGGGTGCCGACTTCAGGGTCGGCGCCCCCTTTTCGGTTCAGATGGAGACGGCGTCCGGTCATGATGCGTCAGTATGAGCTTGTCGAGCGCGTGGCGGCCTACAAGCCAAACCTCGACGAGGCTCTTCTGAACAGGGCCTATGTCTATGCCATGCAGAAGCATGGTGCACAGATGCGCGTGAACGGCGATCCCTACTTCTCGCATCCGCTGGAAGTGGCCGCGATCCTCACAAAGCTGCATCTCGACGAAGCGACCATCGCCGTCGCCCTTCTGCACGACACGATCGAAGACACGGACGCCACCCGCAAGGAGATCGATCAGCTCTTCGGCGCCAAGATCGGCCAGCTGGTGGAAGGCCTCACCAAGCTGAAGCGGCTCGACCTCGTGTCGAAAAAGGCCGCTCAGGCCGAGAACCTGCGCAAGCTTCTGCTCGCCATCGCCGATGACATCCGTGTGCTTCTGGTGAAGCTCGCCGATCGCCTGCACAATATGCGCACGCTTCATCACATGAAGATCGAGAAGCGCGCCCGCATCGCCCAGGAGACGATGGATATCTATGCCCCGCTCGCCGGGCGCATGGGCATGCAGGATATGCGCGAGGAGCTGGAAACGCTCTCCTTCAAGCATCTCAACCCGGAGGCTTTCGAGACCATCTCGACTCGGCTCGCCGAACTCATGGATCGCCACGCGCTGACGATCAACGAGATCGAGCGGACGCTGACCGAGAAGCTGAAGGAAAACGGGATCGAGGCGCAGGTCTCCGGCCGGCAGAAGAAGCCCTATTCGGTCTTCTCCAAGATGCAGCGCAAGGCGCTGTCGCTGGAGCAGCTTTCCGATATTTTTGGCTTCCGCGTCCTCGTCGGCACGGAAGAGGATTGCTACCGCACGCTCGGTATCGTCCACCGGACCTGGCCGCTCGTACCCGGCCGCTTCAAGGACTACATCTCGATCCCGAAGCAGAACGACTATCGCTCGATCCACACGACGATCGTCGGCCCTTCGCGCCAGCGCGTCGAGCTTCAGATCCGCACGCAGGCCATGCACCACATCGCCGAATACGGCATCGCGGCGCATGAGCTTTACAAGGATGGCGAGCACGCGCTTTCCACCGAATCCTCGGCCTATGCCTGGCTGCGCCGCACCGTCGAGATGCTGGCCGAAGGCGATCAGCCGGAAGAGTTTCTCGAAAACACGCGGCTGGAGCTGTTTCAGGATCAGGTCTTTTGCTTCACGCCGAAAGGCCGCCTTATCGCTCTGCCGCGCGGCGCGACTCCGATCGACTTCGCCTACGCCGTTCATACCGACGTTGGCGACACCTGCGTCGGCTGCAAGATCGACGGGCGCATCATGCCGGTCGTCACCGAACTCACCAATGGCGACGAGGTCGAGATCATCCGTTCCAAGGCCGCGACACCGCCCCCGGCTTGGGAAACGGTGGCGGTAACCGGCAAGGCCAAAGCCGCGATTCGGCGCGCGACGCGCCTCGCCATTCGCAAGCAATATTGCGGCTTGGGGCAACAGATTCTGGAGCGTACCTTCCAGCGCGCTGGCAAGACCTTCACGCGCGACGGGCTGAAACCCTATTTGTCCAAGGTCGGGCATCGCGATGTCGAGGATGCGCTGGCCGCCGTCGGGCGCGGGGAGTTGGCGTCCAACGACGTGTTCCGCGCCGTCCACCCCGACTTCCAGGACACGCGAGTCACCAAGACCTCCGCCAAGCCGGATGGCGACGGCTGGTTCACATTGAAGTCGGGCACCGGCATGGTGTTCCGTCTGCCGAACCATCTGGAGGGTGGCTCCAACGGCTTTACGCATGGCGACCTGCCGGTGCGCTTCAACCCGGACGGGGCGGTGCCGGGCGATCGCATCATCGGTATTCTAGAGCCGGGGCAGGGGATCACGATCTTCCCGATCCAGTCTTCCGCTCTGACGGCCTATGACGACGTACCCGATCGCTGGATCGACGCGCGCTGGGATCTGGACGCGCAGATGACGCAGCGCTATCCCGCGCGCATCAAGCTCTGCGCCCTGAACGAGCCGGGGGCGCTCGCCGAAATCGCCGAGACGATCGCCCTCAACGACGCCAATATCCATAGCCTCTCGCTGACGGCGACCGCGCCCGACGTGTCCAGCATGGTGATGGATCTGGAGGTCTGGGATCTCCAGCATCTGACCCGAACGATCAATCAGTTGCGCGGAAAGGCTTGCGTGACCGACGTGGTTCGTGTGAACGGCTGAACCCGGCAGGGAATCGCTGGGGCAGGCCGGGTTATATGGACACGAACGACGTCATCGACATTTTCCGCAAGGCGGGCGCCTTTCTGGAAGGGCACTTCATTCTGACATCGGGCCTGCGCAGCCCGATCTTCCTGCAGAAGGCGCGGGTCTTCATGCACCCGCACTACACCGAGACCCTTTGTAAGGCGTTGGCCGAGAAACTGCGCGCCAGCGTGGATGGCGAGATCGACTATATCGTCGGCCCGGCGGTCGGCGGCCTTATCCCGGCCTATGAGACCTCTCGGCATCTGGGCGCTCCGTCGATCTATGTGGAGCGCGAGAACGGCGCGTTTCGCCTGCGCCGCTTCGAAATTCCCGCAGGCGCGCGGGTCGTGATCGTGGAAGACATCGTGACCACGGGCCTGTCGATCAGGGAAACGATCACCTGCCTGCGCGATCTGGGTGCCGAGGTTCTGGCGGCCGGCTGCGTGGTGGACCGTTCGGCAGGCAAGGCCGATATCGGCATCCCCCTGATTTCCCTCGCTCAATATGAGGTTCCGGCTTATCATCCCGACGATCTGCCGCCGGAGCTTGCCGCAATTGCGCCGATCAAGCCGGGTAGCCGGTCGCTGTGACGCTTCCTCTGAACGTTTAGGATTCCGATGCTGTTTCGGCGGCGCCAGCCAGAAACTCGATTGCAGCGCGTGCGCTCGGCCCTGTGGCCACGCCGCTCCTGGCGCCGTTCGCTGCGCTACATGCAGAAGCGCGTTCTGCGTCTGCGCGCCACGCCCCATGCCATCGCGGCGGGTGTTGCGGCGGGCGTGTTCGCGACCTTCACGCCCCTTATCGGGTTTCACTTCCTGCTCGCCTTCGCCCTTGCCTATTGCATCGCCGGCAACATGGCGGCCGCCGCGCTCGGGTGCCTTGCCGGCAATCCGCTGACCTTTCCCTTCATCTGGGCCTCCACCTACGAGGTCGGGCGCTGGGTGCTGCGGGCCGAGGTGCCGAACGGGGAGGCGCCTCCCGGCTTGCAGGCGGCATTGGCGCAGTTCAACATTTCCGCCATCTGGGAGCCGTATCTCAAGCCCATGCTGGTCGGCTCGGTGCCGCTTGGGCTCGGCTTTGGCTTGGTGAGTTATGTCCTGGTTCGCTGGGGCGCGAGTTCGTTTCAGGCCGCCCGCGCCAAGCGCGCTCAGGAAAAGGCCGCCGCGCGCCCCCGCCGCGCCACGATGGCACCCATTCGGCAGGATGCCGCCTGATGATCGTGGGAATCGGCAGCGACCTGATCGATATCCGGCGCATCGAAAAAACGCTGGAGCGGCACGGCGAGCGTTTCATCGCCCGTGTCTTCACGCCGGTCGAACAGGCCAAATCCGAACGCCGGGCTCAGCGCGCGGCCTCCTACGCCAAGCGCTTCGCCGCCAAGGAAGCCTGCGCCAAGGCGCTGGGAACCGGCTTGTCGCAAGGCGTCTTCTGGCGCGACATGGGCGTCGTCAACCTGCCGGGCGGCAAACCGACCATGGCGTTGACGCAAGGGGCGGCCGAGCGTCTGGCGGCCTTGATGCCGGCCGGCCATCGCCCGGTCATCCATGTGACGATCACGGACGATTTTCCGCTCGCGCAGGCTTTCGTCATCATCGAAGCGCTGCCGCAAGAGTGCTCTTAACACTTCTCTAACGATTGCCTGTGGGCCGGCGAGGCTTTACAGAGCCCGTTGCATAGGGCGGCCTCGATAAGGGCCGCGGCCGAATCCCTTTCAGGCATGAGACCATCCGGCACGAGCCGATGGCGCGCGGGCAGGGCGGCGAACAGGAAGGACTCCGCATGGTCGACCGGACCGTTGGCAAGAAGAAGGAAGGTTGGGGCGAGACGATCAAGGTCATCGTCCAGGCGCTTCTTCTGGCGCTCGTCATCCGCACCGTCCTGTTTCAGCCCTTCTCGATCCCGTCGGGCTCGATGATGCCGACGCTTCTGATCGGCGACTATCTCTTCGTTTCCAAATGGAGCTACGGCTTTTCCAAATTCTCGCTGCCCTTTTCGCCGGATCTGTTCGAAGGGCGCATTCTCGCCTCCGATCCGCATCGCGGCGATGTCGTGGTGTTCCGCAAACCGAGCGAGCCGCAGACCGACTATATCAAGCGTCTGATCGGCCTTCCCGGTGACCGCGTACAGATGCGCGACGGCGTTCTGTATCTGAACGGTCAGGCCGTTCCCAAAGACCCGGCCGGCTTCTTCGTCACCGGCGGCGGCACGCAGATTCCGCAGTTCCGCGAGACGCTGCCCAATGGCGTGACCTATCTGACCCTCGACGCCGATCCCGATTCCATCGGCGACAACACGCGCGAGTTCCTCGTGCCGCCCGATCATTATTTCATGATGGGCGACAACCGGGACAATTCGCTCGATAGCCGCTTCGACGTTGGCTACGTGCCCTTCGAGAATTTCGTGGGTAAGGCGCAGGTCATCTTCTTCTCGATGGAGAACGACGCCTCGCCGCTGGAATTCTGGCGCTGGCCCACCAGCCTGCGGCCGAGTCGGATCCTCACATGGCTCGGGTAAGGGGCTCCGGTCCCGCGCTCGACCGGCTGGAAGAGCGCCTCGGTATTACCTTCAAGGACAGGGCGCGCCTCGAGCGCGCCCTGACCCATTCCAGCCTCGTCAAATCCGGATCGAGTTCGAGCTACGAGCGGCTGGAGTTCCTGGGCGATCGGGTGCTTGGCCTGACCATTGCGGAAAAACTGTTTCAGCTGTTTCCCCAGTCGGATGAGGGCGATCTCTCGCTGCGCCTGAACGCGCTGGTCAGCGCGGAAACCTGCGCGGCCGTCGCCGATGATCTCGGCCTGCCGGAATTCATCCGCCACGGCGCCGACTTGAAGCGCGCGGCGGCGGGACGCAACCGCAATATCCGCGCCGATGTCGTGGAAGCGCTGATCGCCGCCATCTATCTCGACCATGGGTTGGAGGTCGCGCGCAGCTTCATCCTGACTCATTGGGAAGAGCGCTTCGGCCAAGTCGCCGAAGCCCGGCGAGATCCCAAGACCGAGCTTCAGGAATGGGCTCACAAGCAGGCGGGCGTTCCGCCCGTCTATGAACAGATCGAGCGCAGCGGGCCGGATCACGAGCCGGTCTTCACCGTGCGCGCGAGCGTGCCGAATTACGAGCCGGCTGAAGGGCGCGGGCGGTCCAAGCGGATCGCCGAACAAAACGCGGCGGAGGTCATTCTCCTGCGCGAGGGCGTCTGGCAGTCTGAGGCCGGCAAGACCCAATCGTAAGTGACGCCTGCGGCCAGGAGCCGAGCGGCGTCCGACATGCTAAAAGGGCCGTCAAGCATCGGCCGAAACAAGGAGATCCTATTGACCGACGACCTGCCGAACGACCAACCTGCCACCGAAGGCACTGACACGGCGACCGGCCCGACCCATTCGGGCTTCGTGGCGCTTCTCGGCGCGCCCAATGCCGGCAAGTCGACGCTCGTCAACCAGCTCGTCGGCACCAAGGTTTCCATCGTCACGCACAAGGTGCAGACGACACGCGCGCTGGTGCGCGGCATCGCGATCCGCGATCGCACGCAGATCGTCTTCGTGGATACGCCGGGCGTCTTCAGCCCCAAGCGCCGCTTGGACCGCGCCATGGTCAAGACGGCCTGGGGCGGGGCCAAGGATGCCGATCTCGTCCTGCCGATCGTGGATGCCCAGCGCGGCGTCAGCGAAGAGGTCGAGGCCATTCTTCAGCGCTTGAAGGACGTCAAGCAGCCGAAGATCCTGCTTCTGAACAAGGTGGATCAGATCAAGCGCGAGAAGCTTCTGGGCCTGACGCAGGAAATCTCGGCCAAGGGCGAGTTCGAGCGCGTCTTCATGATCTCGGCGCTGAACGGCTCGGGTTGCGATGATCTGATGGCCTATCTCGCCCAGCGCCTGCCGGAAGGGCCTTGGTACTATCCCGAAGATCAGATTTCCGATCTGCCGCTACGCCAGCTCGCCGCCGAGATCACGCGCGAAAAGCTCTTCCTGCGCCTGCATCAGGAACTGCCCTACGCCTCCACGGTCGAGACCGAGCTTTGGGAAAACCGGCCGGACGGTTCGGTTCGCATTGAGCAGACGATCTATGTCGAGCGCGACTCCCAGAAGGCCATCGTACTCGGCCACAAGGGCGAGACGGTAAAGGCGATCGGGCAGGCCGCGCGCAAGGAAATTGCCGAAGCCGCCGAGCAGAAGGTGCATCTCTTTCTGTTCGTCAAAGTGCGCGAGAACTGGGGCGACGATCCCGAGCGCTATCGCGAAATGGGGCTCGACTACTCGTCCTGACGCGACGTTGAAGCCGGGTTCGCAAGACCTTAAATTCTACGAATGACGAGCCGCGAAACCTCCTGTTTCGCGGCTCGTTCGATTCGAAGGCTGATCCATGGAATGGCGCGAGGAAGGCATCGTGCTCGGCGTGCGCCGCCAGGGCGAGACCAGCGCCGTTGCGGAGATCATGACGCGCGATCGCGGCCGGCATCTCGGCCTCGTGCGCGGCGGGCGCTCGCGCAAGCTTCAGCCGGTTCTCCAGCCGGGCAATCAGGTCGAGGCGACATGGCGCGCGCGGCTGGACGAGCATCTGGGCTTCATGACGGTGGAGCCCGTACAGCTCAGAGCCGCGCATCTCATGGAAAGCGCCATCGGCCTTCACGGCATTCAGCTCCTGGCCGCCCATATCCGCCTTCTGCCCGAGCGCGACCCGCATCCACGCCTGTATGACGCGATCCAGACGATCGTCTCGCATCTGGGAGCACCGCTTCTGGCCGGCGCTCTCATGCTGCGCTTCGAGGTCATGCTGCTGGAGGATCTGGGTTTCGGGCTCGATCTCGAGCAATGCGCGGCATCCGGCCGGCGCGACGATCTCGTCTATGTCTCGCCGAAATCCGGCCGCGCCGTCAGCCGCGAGGCTGGTGAGCCCTGGAAGGACAGGCTCCTACCGCTGCCCGGCTTTCTAGTCGGGGCGGACGAGACGCTGGATGGCGACGGTCTGATCGAGGGGTTCAGGATGACGCGCTTCTTTCTGGCGCGCCATGTCTGGGAGCCGCGCGCGATCGATGAACCGGTGTCGCGAAACGGCACGTTGGGCGCGATCGAGCGCGGCTTGTCAGCTCGATAGGGCTCATATCTCCAGCGGCAGGATGAAGGGCGTTCCGCTGAAGGCGTTCTCGCCGCGCCCGATGGACCGGATCGCCTCGATCATGCGACCCTGGCGCCCGAGCCGGCTGTCGGCCAGCGAAACCAGAAGGGCATTGGGCGTCGCCGAGGGCGCGCGGCGGCGCAGTTCCTGCGCGAGTTTCATCTCGTCCAACTTTGGATTGATCGCGCACGCGAGAATATAGGCCGCCGCCGTGGAGCGGCTGATGCCGGCCCAGCAATGGATGGCAAGCGGTTGGTGACGGTCCCAGCGCAGGCCGAATTCCAAGAGCTGGTCGAGATGGTTTTCGCCGGGCTGGGTCAGCCCCTCGGACGGTGCGGAGATATCGTTCATGCCCAGAAACAGATGCCGCTCGGGCGCGATGCCGCTCGGACGCTCCACCGGCGTGTCGGCATTGATCAGCGTGACGACATCGAGCGCGCCATGCGTGGCGACAGTGCCGGGCAGATCGGCAAGGGAGGAGACGACGAGATAGGTCATGACGGCACCTTTGCGGGCGGCGAGGAGGAGAGGCGAAGCGCGGCGTCGAGCTGGTCGAAGCGGCGCAGAAAGAGCGCGCCGACTTCCGAGGCGGGCAGGGGGAGAAAGCGGGCCTCATCGATCGCGCCCGCGCCGGGCTGGCCGAACAGATGGGTCGCCTCTTCGGGCGTGAAGCCCGCCAGAAGCTTGGCCTCGAAATGCGCCGATTGCCGATCGGCCGATTTGATCAGGCGCAGGATCGGCACGGGCAGGCGCTCGGGCAGGCCGAAGCGGCGGTGGATCGCAGCCTGAAGACGCGCTTCGATCCCCTTGTAATCGCCACCGAGCACGGCCTTGAACGGCGAGATCATGTCTCCGATGACATATTCCGGCCCGTCATGAAGGAGCGCGGCGAGGCGCCAGCGCGGATCGGGCTCGTACCCGGCCACGATCTCTTCCACGATCAGCGAATGCTGGGCCACGGAGAAAGCATGATTGCCCGTGGTCTGGCCGTTCCAGCGTGCAACGCGTGCGAGCCCATGGGCGATATCGCTGATTTCGACATCGAGCGGCGAGGGATCGAGCAGATCGAGCCGGCGGCCCGACAGCATCCGCTGCCAAACGCGAGGCGGCGTGGTTTTTCGCGGGGGCGCAGGCTGACGTCTCATGCCTCTCCGTCGCCCGCTTCGCCCGCATCGGGCAGCGTATAGCCGGCCCAGGCCGGCACCTCGGCCTCGATGGGAACGCCGTCCGCCGAGAGCGTCTGTCCGGCCCTGAGCGCGTCCGCCAGACGGTCGATCCGGATCATGCCGATGCCGAGAGACTCCCTTGCGGAGAGAACCGTTCCAAGCGATTTGCCGCTGGATTCGATGGACGCTCCCGGCGTCAGATGCCGCTCGGCCCGCAGCACCATGATGCGGCGGCGCGCCGTGCCGCGATGCTGCATGCGGGAGACGACCTCCTGCCCGACATAACAGCCCTTCTTGAAGGAAACGCCCTCGTTCTGATCGAGCAGCACGTCATGCGGGAAAACATCGGAGGCGGGAAAGTCGCGCTCGGCTTCCGCGATGCCGAGCGACAGGCGAAGGCGCTCGAACCCGGCCGCGTCCTCTCCGGCCGCCTCGGCCGCTGCGCCATAGACCCGGAATACGCCGTCTGGAAACCGGCGATCGATCAAAGCCTCTGGACCGAGTGAATCCTCGCCCCAAAGCGCTGCGACGGCTTCGTCCGACGGTTTGATCTCGACCTTGGCGCGCAGCTTGTAGAGCGTCAGCCGCTTGGCGAGATCGCCGCGCGCGCCCGCTGCCACGTCCAGCCGCAGCGCCTCGCCCGTTTGGCTCACGAGAAAATCGAACAGGATTTTGCCCTGAGGCGTCAACAGCGCGGCCGGGCGGACTTCGCCCGGCGTCAGCTTGCCCAGATCGGCGGTCACGAGATTTTGCAGGAAATCCTGCGCGTCGGCACCCGACAGAATGAGCACGGCGCGGTCGGTCAGGCGAGCGGAGGGCATAAGCTTGCGTCCCATTGCGGCGTTTGGCGATCGAAGCTTCGACGTCTGAAAGCTCCGGCCCCGACAGTTGGGAGGCCGGACCTGACAGGCCTGTCCATGCTTCCCAACTGCCTCTAGAAGGCGTGGGGATCGTATCTGACGGAACGGCGCCAAGAAGCAAGGAGTGGATGATGAGCAAAGGGTTCGAGCGGGTTTTGCGAGGCGGAACCGTCGTCAATCAGGACGGGACGGGTCCGCGCGACATCGGCATCCGCGACGGGCGCATCGCCTTCATCGGTTCGATTCCCGCTGGCAGCGGCGGGGAGGAGATCGACTGCACGGGGCTGCACATCCTGCCTGGCGTGATCGACAGCCAGGTGCATTTTCGCGAGCCCGGCCCGACGCATAAGGAAGACCTCGAATCGGGCTCGCGCGCGGCGGTGCTCGGTGGCGTCACCTGCGTCTTTGAAATGCCCAACACCGACCCGCTCACCACCAGCGAGGCGGCGCTGGCCGACAAGGTGAAGCGTGGCCATCACCGGATGCACAGCGACTTCGCCTTCTGGGTCGGCGGCACGCGGGAGAACGCGCCCGATGTGGCCGAGCTGGAGCGCCTGCCGGGTGCGGCCGGCATCAAGGTCTTCATGGGCTCGTCCACGGGCTCACTGCTTGTGGAAGACGACGAGGGCGTGCGCGAAATCCTGAAGCGCACCCGTCGCCGCGCGGCCTTCCATTCGGAAGACGAGTTCCGCTTGCGCGAGCGCCTTGGCCTGCGTGTCGAGGACGATCCGTCTTCGCATCCGATCTGGCGCGACGAAGTGGCGGCGCTGCAATGCACGGAGCGTCTGGTGCGTATTGCCGAGGAGACCGGCGCGCGCATCCATGTGCTTCATATCTCGACCGCCGAGGAGATTCTCTTCCTTGCGGAGCACAAGACCAACGCGACCTGCGAGGCGACCCCCCATCACCTGACGCTGACGGCGGACGACTATCTCAGGCTCGGCACCAAGCTTCAGATGAACCCGCCCGTGCGGGACGCGAAGCATCGCGACGGCATCTGGTTCGGCATCGAGCAGGGGATCGTGGATGTTCTCGGCTCCGACCATGCGCCCCATACGCTGGAGGAAAAAGCCAAGCCCTATCCCGCCTCGCCCTCGGGCATGACGGGCGTGCAGACGCTCGTGCCGGTCATGCTGGACCATGTGGCCAAGGGCCGTCTGTCGCTGGAGCGCTTCGTGGACCTGACCTCGGCCGGCCCGCAGCGCATTTTCGGCCTTTCGGGCAAGGGGCGGATCGCGGTCGGATGGGACGCCGATTTCACCATTGTCGATCTCAAGCGTCGCGAGACGATCCGCAACGAATGGATCGGCTCCAAGTCGCAATGGACGCCGCATGACGGGCGCGAGGTCACGGGCTGGCCGGTCGGCACGATCGTGCGCGGACGGCGCGTGATGTGGGACGGGGCGCTGGTCGAGACCGCACAGGGCGAGGCGGCGCGCTTCGTGGAGACCCTGTCGCCGCGCGCCTGAGGCGCAAACCTGAGACAGAAAAGCCGGCGACGCTCAGTCGCCGGCGATGAAGAACTCGAACCGACCTTCGGGCGAGATGCCGATGCGGTAGAAATCATAGGAGCCGTTGCCGACCATGCGCTCGTAATCGCCGGCGGTCACGAGTTCGAAGAGTTCCACGAGTTGCGGCTTGGTCAGCTTTTCCAGATTCACCTGCGTGAAATAGGGCCACATATACAGCTCGTTCTCGCCGCCGGGATCGAGCCGGACATAGCCCGCCTGGAGCGTTTCGAGCAGGATCGCCAGAAGCTCGACGCCTTGGCCGTCGCCCGAGGCGTTCTTGAGAATTTCGATCGGGTCCTGCCCGTCGTCGCTGGTGGAAACGGCCGTGGCTTCCGAGCCGGTTTCCAGGAGCGGGCGAAGCTTCTCGATCTCGCCGGTCTTGGCGGCTTCGATCAGCTTGCGCCTGAGGTCGCGCACCGGCGCGGGTAGCTTGTCTTCGCCGTAGAGGATCTCGGCCGGCGGAACGTCGCTGACGGGGGGGGCGCTCGCGGCCTTGTCCGGGTCTGCCGCCTTGCCGGCGTCAGGTCCGCTGGCTGGTGCTGTGGGGGCGGTCTGTGCCGGGGCGGGCGGAGCGGCTTCCGGCGGGCGCTCAGTTGCAGGCGGGCTGTTGGGCGCAGGCTGCGCGGCGGCGGGCGGAGCCTCGGCCGGCGGTGTCGCGGGCGGTGCGGCCAGCGGCGCGGGCTCGGTACCGGG
>NZ_BBWM01000057.1:0-108951 GCF_001463805.1 Aureimonas sp. D3
ACCGGGAACCGGGGGCAGCGGCACGGAAACGATGCCGCCCTGCCGTGTGGCGGCGGCGCCGTCCTGATCGGTGATCTGCGAAAAGGCGAGGGCGGAGGAGGAGACGCCGACCGCCATGGCCAGCGCCCCCATCAGCCCAAACACGCGGAATGAGGGGGGTCGCATGGAGAGATCCTTGGGAAGGCCTACTGAAGGGAGCGGTCGTGGCGGAACTCGCCGAATTCGATGCGCTTGCGCAGCGAATCGATCATGTCGAGCACCTCGGTCTCGCCGTAGCGGCGCACGAGTTCGGTGACGGCGGTCGAGATCGCCGTCTCGGCCAGGATCTCGGTCTCGATCCCGTCGGAGATCCCGTCCGCCCAGGCCTCGTTATGATACTCGATGGCGACCTGTTTCTTTTCGGCGATGATCATCTCGTCGAGTTCGGAACCGTGCAGGTCGATCATGCCGATGTCTCCATCTTTCAAGTTCAGCCCCGCGCCTCATGCGCGGGTCGAAACGGAGCGGCAAAGCTCCGTTCTTAATGCAATCTTAATTCCCGTACCTTGCGCTGATCTCTCGCGAAAGGTTCGCACCTTCTTCAAGGTATCTTTCCATGGCCACCGTCGCAGCCGGGGTACAGTTTCGATAGGTCGAGGCGAAGGAGCGGTAGCCTTGGTTGAAACTGGCCACCAGAAGTCGCTTGTCTGCCTCGTTGGGCGCCTGCGCCTTCAGGATTTCGTCCATCTTTTCGCGCCAGACGCCGGCATCGGCATCCCCGCAGAGCCCGCGTAGAAAGTGCATCGAGCCGAGAATCGTCGCCAGCCGCCCGAGCGGCTTCATGTAGGCGGCGTTGGTCGGCTTCACGATGTCCTCGGCCGCAGGCTTGGCCTCGTCCGGCTTGGCCTTCTTGTCCTGCGCCGCTGCCACGCCGGCCGGCACGAGGCCGAGCAGAAGACTGAAAGCGCAAACTAGGGACGGCAAAGAACGCCTGAAACTCATGAGGCGAGGTTTGCCGGTGGATTAAGGAGATTGCAAGACGCACCGGGACAGGTCCGCAATATCCCCGCATTAAGGTTATCGCGGGGCGGTCCCGTGACGCTTTCGGGCCGCCCCGATGACGTCGAGCAAGCCATCCGTCGTCGCGCCGGTTTGGGATAGCGTCTCCAACTCCGCCGGCGACACGAAGCGCGCGTCGGCCGCATCGTCGCCCGCTTGCGGGGGCGTGTCCGGCGAAGCCGCCGCGAGCGCGCGAAACACCGCGATCACGGCGTGAGCGCCGTTCGGCGCATCGATCGCCTCGTGAATCTGGACGAACGCCACTTCCGCGACGGGAAGGCCGGTTTCCTCCAGCGCCTCGCGCCGCACCGCATCCTCCAGCCGCTCGCCGAACTCCACCCGCCCGCCCGGAAGGCTCCAGAGGCCGGCGAAGGGGGCTCGGCCGCGCAGGACGAGCAGCACCTCCTCGCCGCGAAAGATGCAGATGGAAACGGCGACGACGGGGCGGGGGGCGTTCATGGGGGAAGTTCTACTGCCTGCCACCGCGTCCGGCCAGCCCTTGCGCGTCGCGCAAGGGCGCGCCACCTTCCCCTGCATGTGTGGCCGCTTCACCTTGACCGATCCTCCGCGCGCGATTTCCGAGCGCTTCCTCGTGGGCGCGCTGGAGCCGTTTCCACCGCGCTACAATATCGCGCCGACGCAGCCCGTTCTGGTGCTGCGTGCCGACGAGCACCGGCGCGGCGAAAAGGGCGCGGTGCGCCGGATCGGCCATCTCGCGCGCTGGGGTCTCATTCCCTCCTGGACGAAAGACCCGTCCGCCATCCCGCTTCTGTTCAACGCGCGCTCCGAGACCGCGCATGAGCGCAACAGCTTCAAGGCCGCGTTTCGCCATCGCCGCTGCCTCGTTCCCGCCAGCGGCTTCTACGAATGGCGGCGCGACTGCGGGCGGCGCGGAACGCCGTTCTTCGTTCGCCCCACCGAGCCCGGCCCGATCGCCTTTGCCGGGTTGTGCGAGACCTATCTCGCGCCCGATGGCAGCGAGATCGACACGGCGACGATCCTGACCATTTCCGCCAATGCGGACCTTCGCGAGATTCACGAGCGGATGCCGATCGTGATCGCGCCCGAGGAGGCCGAGCGCTGGCTCGACTGCCGCGACAGCGAGCCGCGCGATGTCGCCGATCTTCTGTTACCCGCGCCGGAGGGCTTTTTCGAGCCCGTCCCGGTTTCCGACCGCGTAAACACCGTTGCCAATATGGGCCCCGAGGTGCAGGAGCGCGCCGATCAGCCGGGCAACGAGCCGCCACCCGCGCAAGGTTCGTTGTTCTGAACCTGTTGCGCGATACGGCCTTTCGATGAAATAGCCGATCCCATTCATCCCGCCTGGATCGCGGCGCGAGACCCGTGCCCGATGCCGTCCAAACGGAGCTTCCCCGCATGAACATCGATCTTCTCAAGCGCTTGTGCGAGATGCCGGGCGTGCCCGGCCATGAGCACCGTGTGCGCGATCTCATCGCCGCCGAGGCGCAGGATCTGTTTGACACGATCGAGACCGATGTGATGGGCAATCTGATCTGCACCCGGAAGGGCCAGGGGGATGATCCCGAGCGCATCATGCTGGCCTGCCATATGGACGAGATCGGTTTTCTCGTCAGCCATATCAGCGACAAGGGATTCCTCAACGTCTCGCCGGTCGGCGGCTTCGACCCGCGCAATCTGTTCTCGCGCCGCGTCCTCGTCTGTACCTCCAAGGGAGACTACAAGGGCGTCATGATGGCCGAGGGCAAGCCAGTGCATATCTCGGCACCCGAAGACCGCAAGAAAGTGCCGGAGCCCACGGAGTTCTTCGTCGATCTCGGACTCGGCGCAGAGGCCAAGAACAAGATCCGCGTCGGCGATTTCGTGGTGATGGACGAGCCCTTCCTTGAACTCGGCTCCGAGCGCATCGTTTCCAAGGCGATCGACAATCGCATCGCCTGTTGGCTGGGTCTGGAAGCGGTCCGCAAGCTCCTGAAGGACGGCCATTCGCACCGCTGCGAATTGACGGTCGCCTTCACCGTGCAGGAGGAAGTGGGCCTGCGCGGCGCCAAGACCGTTGCCTTCGCCAAGCGTCCGCATATCGGCATCGGCGTCGACACGACGCTCGCTTGCGACACTCCTGGCGTGCCGGAAAAGGACAAGACGACCGAACTCGGCAAGGGCGTCGGCCTGCACATGAAGGACGGCTCCTTCATTTCCGACATGGCGCTGGTGGAAGAGTTCGAGACGGTGGCCGAAGCCGGGTCGATCCCCGTGCAGCGCACGATCCTCGCCGGCGGCGGCATGGACGGCGCGTCGCTGCAACAGGCCGCGAGCGGCGCGCGCGCCATCGGCATCGTCGTCGGCACCCGCTATATCCACACGGTCGGCGAGATGATCGATAAGCGCGACGCCATCGCCGCGCGCGATCTTCTGGCAGCCTTCCTCGCCTCGCACTGATGCTCTTCGGCGGGCGGGGCGTGGTGTCCGCTCGCCGTTTCGCGGCGACCTTTGGACGCGTCCCGCCGTCCAAGGGGTCGCCGCGCTGGCCGAGCTGATTCGCTCGCCTATCTCTCCCCCAACGGATGATGCGCCGAACGGGTGATTTGCGCGCGCTTGCGCCGGCACCGCGTCACCGTCCGAGCCCGATTAGGTCAGGCGGAGGGTTTCATGTATCTCGACGAAAAGCGGGAATGGCTGCCGCCCGAATGGCCCGAGAAGCCGGAGCGCCGCCTAACCGAGAAGCAGGAGTCGCTTCTCATGTGGATCATGGCCGCCAATCTTCTGCTGCTCTTCGTGGCTCCGATTGCGGGGGTCACGCTGTTTGGAGCACTGTTCGCGCTGCTCGGTGGTTGACGCTCGGTCAGTTCGGTTTCCGACGGCAGGCGCGGACGATCGATTCACCGACCGTTCGAAACAAAAACGCGGGCCTTTATGACCCGCGCATGGCCTGAAGGCCTTTGATCGAATGTGTCGGTCGGCAATGCGCCGGTCACTTCGCCTTCTGAGAGTTGGCCGCCTGAGGCTTGGCCTCGCTCATGCCGTCGCCGCGGCAGGACTTGTGCGCGGCTGCGGCGATCGCGGCAATGCCGATCTCGCGATAATTCTTGAGAAGATCGTTTTCACGCTCCCGGTCGCGTTCGCTGCGGGATTTGAAGACGATGTTGGCGCGGCTCATTGTGAAGGCTCACATGCTAATGGGGTGAAAGCAAGAAACAGTCTGATTGCGTCAGATTAGAGGCATTTGGCTGAAAAATCCCTGAATCTATACTTAACATATCGTTGCAGTCCGGTGATGTTGCGTGAGCGTGACATGATGCACTGCGGTAAGACTTTGCACGGTGCCTCGCGTCTTTGCGGCGCTTTCGAGGCGAAAGGCTTCACGTGATCGGGAGCGCCAAGCCATTTGTGCGGGAAGTCGTTTGGCTGTAGCAGATCGGCCTCAGCCCGGATCGGGCTCAGCTGGAGACTAGGGTTTTGGACGACGGATTTCGGGGCCTTTTCCTGACCAACACCTTGACGCGTCGCAAGGAGCGCTTCCTACCGCTGGACTGGCGTCATTCGTGCGATTGCTGCGCGGAGGCCGACCGTCGCGTTCGCATGTATGTCTGCGGACCCACCGTCTACGACTTCGCCCATATCGGCAATGCGCGCCCGGTCATCGTCTTCGACATTCTCTTCCGTCTCCTGCGCCATCTCTATGGCGCGGACCGGGTCGTCTATGCCCGCAACATCACGGACGTGGACGACAAGATCAACGCGCGCGCGCTGCGCGACCATCCGGACCTGCCGCTCAACGAGGCGATCGCCCGCGTGACGGAAGGCACGGCCGCGCAGTTCCACAAGGATGTCGCCGCGCTCGGCACGCTGCCGCCCACCTTCGAGCCGCGCGCCACCGGCTTCGTCACGCCGCGCGCCGACGGGCTGCCGGACATGGTGACGATGATCGAAACGCTGATCGCGCGGGGCCATGCCTATGTCGCTGACGGCGAGGTGCTGTTCGATGTCGGCTCCATGCCGACCTATGGCGCGCTGTCCCATCGCAAGCTGGAGGACCAGCAGGCCGGCGCGCGCATCGCGGTGGAAGCGCATAAGCGCAATCCGGCCGATTTCGTCCTTTGGAAGCTCTCGGCCGCGGACGAGCCTGGCTGGGACAGCCCCTGGGGTCGGGGCCGGCCGGGCTGGCACATCGAATGCTCGGTCATGAGCGAGGCCTATCTCGGCCGCACCTTCGACATTCATGGCGGCGGGCTCGATCTGATCTTTCCGCATCATGAGAACGAGATCGCCCAGAGTTGCTGCGCCCATGGCACGGAGAAGATGGCCGAGGTCTGGATGCACAATGGTTTCGTGCAGGTCGACGGGCGCAAGATGTCCAAGTCGGAGGGCAATTTCGTCACCATCGCCGACATTCTGGAAAGCGATAAGGTCGGTGGTCGCTCCTGGCCGGGCGAGGCCATCAGGCTTCTGATGCTGAAGACGCATTACCGCGAGCCGATCGACTTCACCGCCGCGCGGCTGGACGAGGCCGTGCGCGAGCTCGATCGCTGGGAGCGCTTCGCCAAGGAGGCCTGCGCGGTGGCGGCCGAGGCGCCGGACGAGGCGTTCCTCGCCGCGCTTTGCGACGATCTCTCGGGCTCGGCGGCCATTGCGCGCGTTCACCAGCTCTTCGACGAGGGCAAGGGCGCGCAAGCTCTGGCAAGTCTTGCGCTGGTCGGGATCAACCCGGTTCGCGCGGCCGACGTGAGTGACGATGTCGCGGCGCGGATCGCGCTGCGCTTGGAGCGGCTGAAGGCGAAGGACTTCGCCGAGGCCGATCGCATCCGCGCCGAACTCGCCGCCGAGGGCGTGATGCTCAAGGACGGCAAGGATCCGGAAACCGGCGAGCGCATCACGACCTGGGAAGTGAAGCGTTGAGCGGCGCGCCGCGCACGCTCTACCCTCCGATCCAGCCGTTCCGCACGGAGCGGCTGGCTGTCGGGGGCGGGCATGTCCTGTATGTGGAGCAATGCGGCAACCCGAACGGCAAGCCGGTTCTTTTCCTGCATGGCGGGCCGGGCAGCGGATGCAGCCCGACCCACCGCCGCCTCTTCGACCCCACGCGCTACTGCGTGACTCTGTTCGATCAACGCGCCTGCGGACGCTCGACACCGCTGGGGTCGCTGGACGCCAACACGACGCCCGATCTGGTGGCCGATATCGACTGTGTGACGGACGCGCTCGGCATCGACCGCTTCATGCTGTTTGGCGGCTCCTGGGGCTCGACGCTGGCGCTGGCCTATGCGCAGACGCGACCCGAGCGCGTGACCGAGATGGTGCTGCGCGGCATCTTCACCGGCCGCCGGGCTGAACTCGACTGGTACTACAAGGAAGGAGCCAGCCGACTTTTTCCGGACGAGTGGGCTCATTTCATCGCGCCTTTGACCGAGGATGAGCGGGAAGACCCGATCGTGGCCTATCGGCTGCGTCTCTTGGACGAGGACCGGAACGTGCGCGCTCTGGCCGCCCGAAGCTGGACCGACTGGGAAGCGCGCACCGTCTCCATGCGCACGATCCGAGATGCGGTCGGGGCCTTCGGAGCCAGTGACGCCGCCATCGCCTTTGCGCGGATCGAGAACCATTTCTTCGTCCACAATCTCTGGTTCGAGGAAGGCCAGTTGATCCGCGACGCCGGCCGGCTCGCGGGCATTCCGGGCGTCATCGTGCAGGGGCGCTACGATGTCGTCACGCCCCCGGTCACGGCCTGGGATCTCCACCGCGCCTGGCCGGGATCGGAATTGCAGATCGTCGAGGATGCCGGCCACGCGTTCTCCGAACCCGGCACGTTGGACCGGCTTCTCGCAGCGACCGATCGTTTCGCGTCTTGAGGCAGGCGAGGAGGGCGCGATGACGTTGGACAACAAGCCGATCTACACCGGGGGGTGCCAATGCGGCTCGGTGCGCTTTCGCATCGAAGGCGCGCTCGGCCGCGCGTCCATCTGCCATTGCCGCATGTGCCAGAAGGCCTTCGGCTCTTTTTTCGCGCCGCTCGTGTCGATCGATCCTGCGACGCTGCGCTGGACGACACGTGAGCCCGACCGGTTCCGCTCGTCCGATGTCGTGCAGCGCGGCTTCTGCGCGCGTTGCGGCACGCCGCTGACCTATGAAGCGCCTGATGGTCCCGCGCTCAGCATCGGCGCCTTCGACGCTCCTTCCGCGATCCGCCCCGACATCCAGTTCGGCTGCGAGGGCAAGCTGCCTTATGTGGACGCTCTCGCTCGACTCCCTGTGCGCCAGACGCAGGAGGATGCGGCGGTCAGTCCGTTTCTCGCTTCCATCCGCTCCTTCCAGCATCCCGATCACGACTGAGATATGATGACGTCCGAACCGCTGCGCAGCTTCTACCCGCCGATCGAGCCCTATGCATCCGGCCTCCTGCCTGTGGGCGATGGGCACGAAATCTATTGGGAGCGCTGCGGCACGCCGGGCGCCAAGCCCGTGGTCTTCCTGCATGGAGGCCCGGGCGGCGGCTGCTCGGCGAAGCATCGCCGCCTGTTCGACCCGGCGCGTTACGACATCCTCCTGTTCGATCAGCGCGGCTGTGGCCGCTCGCGCCCCCATGCGCAGCTCGAGGCCAACACGACCTGGCATCTCGTGGCCGATATCGAGCGGCTGCGCGAGATGATCGGCGTGTCGCAATGGCAGGTCTTCGGCGGCTCCTGGGGCTCGACTCTGGCGCTCGCCTATGCGCAAACGCACCCGGAGCGGGTGAGCGAGCTGGTGCTGCGCGGCATCTTCCTGCTGCGGCGCTTCGAATTGCTCTGGTACTATCAGTATGGCGCGAGCCTTCTCTTCCCCGAGAAGTGGAAGCGCTTCATCGCGCCGATCCCAGAGGCTGAGCGCGACGATCTGATCTCGGCCTATCGCCGCCGCCTCGTCGGGGACGATAGGGCCGAGCAGGTTCGTGCCGCGCGCGCCTGGAGCCAGTGGGAGGGCGAGACGCTGACATTGACGCCCGACCCCGACACGATCGCACCCTTCCACGAGGACGAGTTCGCCGTCGCCTTCGCGCGGATCGAAAACCATTTCTTCGTTCATGCGGGCTGGATGGAAGACGGGCAGCTGCTGCGCGACGCCGGGCGTCTACGGTCCATTCCCGGCGTCATCGTGCAGGGGCGCTACGACATGGCGACCCCGCCGGTCAGCGCCTATGACCTGCACGAAGCTTGGCCGGAAGCGGAATTTCATATGGTCGAGGATGCCGGCCATGCCTTTTCCGAACCCGGCATTCTGGATCGGCTGATCCGCGCGACGGACAAATTCGCCGGACAGTGATGGCTCCGAAAGGCGCGAGCGGTCGAACGCTTGCGCCTTTCGTTTCCCTCTACTCCTAAGAACGTCGACCCGGCTGATCCATTCATCGCATTGATGGATCCATCACGGGAAAACGGGTGTCGTGGGCCTGTGTGGCTGATACAAGGCGGGCTTATCGACCCGTCCTCAGAGGTGCCGCCATGTCGGACCAGCCCGCCGAGTCCACGCGCGGATATGTCTATGCGGTTTCGGCCTATCTGATCTGGGGGCTGGTGCTCCCGATCTATATGAAGCTCCTGTCGCATGTCTCGCCGATGGAGATCGTCGCCCATCGCATTCTCTGGGCCTTGCCCTTCGCGCTGCTGGTGCTGGCCAAGGCGGGGCTCCTGCGCGATGTCGGACGTCTGTTCACGCCGCGCATCCTCGGACTGATGACGCTGACGGCGACGCTGATCTCGATCAACTGGGGCACCTATGTCGTCGCCATCATCACCGGACATGGGGTGGAGGCGGCGCTCGGCTATTACATCAACCCGCTGATCAACGTTCTCCTGGCCGCCGTCTTTTTGGGGGAGAGGCCGAACCGCCCGCAGGCCGCCGCCATCGCGCTGGCCGCCTTCGGTGTGCTGATCCTGACCGTGAAGGCCGGCGGCCTGCCGTGGATTTCGCTCATCCTCGCCGGCTCCTTCGGGCTCTACGGCCTCCTGCGCAAGACCGTCCCGGTCAGCGCCAGCGAAGGCTTCTTTCTGGAGATCGCCATTCTCTTCCTGCCCGCGCTCGGCCTCGCCGTCTGGGTCGCCTCGACGGGCCAGAACCATTTCGGATCGAACGGGCGGGAAACCGCGCTTCTGATCGGCGCGGGAGCCGTCACGGCCATTCCGCTCATTCTCTATGCCGCCGCCGCGCGCCTCTTGCGCTTCACCACCGTCGGCCTGCTTCAATACATCGCGCCGACCTTCATCGCGTTGACGGCGGTCTTCGTCTTCGGCGAGCCCTTCGGCCTCTGGCAGGGCGTCGCCTTCGGCTTCATCTGGGCGGCCCTTGCCGTTTACACGTGGTCGATGTTCGCGGGCCGCCGATCGGCGCGCCGGCCAGCCACCGAAGCCTGCGCTGCAGAATGACCTGACGAAAAAGGGCGGCGCATGGGCCGCCCTGGCGTTGGATTACCTGGGGAGGATGGTCAAAGACGCTCGATTACCGCTTCCACGCCGTCGCGCTCGGCCGGCTGTGCGGCCGCTTCGATGGCGGGAAGCAAGTCCTCGATTCGATCCTTGATGATGGGGCGGACCTGATGGGCCGTATGGATGAAGCCGGCCTCGCGCATATGCTCCAGGAGCTTTGAGAACGGATCCCAGAAACCGTCCACATTGGCGATGGCGATGGGCTTGCGATGCCGGCCGAGCTGGCTCCAGGTCATGATCTCGACCAGCTCTTCCAGCGTACCGATGCCGCCCGGCAGGGCAACGAAGGCGTCCGAGCGCTCGAACATCATGTGCTTGCGCTCATGCATGTCCTCGGTGATCACCAGTTCGTCGAGCCGCTTCAGCTCGCTTTCGGTGGCTTCCATATCGATGAGGAAGCGCGGGATGATGCCCGTCACCTGACCGCCAGCGGCGATCACGGCGTCCGACACGGCGCCCATGATGCCGCGCGTGCCGCCGCCATAGACGAGGCGGATGCCGCGATGCGCCATGGCCGTGCCGAGCGCCTCGGCAGCTTTGACATAGGAAGGATCGCGGCCGGAGGCCGAACCGCAATAGACACAGAGAGATCGAATCGTCGTCATAAGGAGAAAGTCGGCCGAGGCGGCTTTGGGGTCAAGGCGCATTCGGCCAAAATGCTGCGCTGCGTCAGCTTCGCGCGTCGATCGCCTCGGCCACTTCGTCCGCCATTTTCAGCGTGCGCACCACCAGTGGCACCGCGAGCGCGAAGATCGAGCGATCAAGCCCCCGTGCGCTCTGCGCTTCGCGGATGTCGGCGGCGACGCTCGCCAGCACCGGCACGAAGCGAATGGCGAGCCCGAAGGCGAGGCCGACGCGGGCGGGATCGACACCGAACACCCGAAGCGGCGTGACGAGAGTCGTGATCGTGTCCGCCATATCGGAGGGGCGCGTCGTCGCCGTCACGGTTGCGGCAATCAACAGAAGAGCGGCCAGCCGCGCGGAAAACACCGCCGCCTCGTGCCAACCCGCCGCCCAGGCTTGGAATCCACCGACGAGAATGACGACGGGCAGGATGCTTTTCACCGATCGCAAGGCGAAGGCCCAGCCCAACCGAGCGAGGGCGATCGACGCCAAGGCGAGGCCGAGACCGCTCAGCGAAAGCCATATATTCGGCAGCACGAACAGCATGGTGCCAAGCGCCGCCAGCGCCAGCAGCTTCGCCCCGGCGGGCATTCGGTGCAGAACCGAGCCACCGGGCCGGTAGAGATCGGCGATCATTGCGCCGCGATCCGGCGATAGGCAGCGAGCGCCTCGGCGGGTGCGGCATCGCAGACGAGCCGACCCGCTTCGAAGACGAGAACCCGGTCGAAGCGCTCCAGGAGCGAGAGATCGTGCGTCACCATCACCACCGGCCGCTCTGCCGCCTCGACGGCTTCCATCACGCGGCGCGTGTTGCGCAGGTCGAGCAGCGTCGTCGGCTCGTCCAGCACGAGAACGCGCGGCTCCAGCACCATGATCCCGGCCAGCGCCACGAGTTGCCGCTCGCCGCCCGAAAGCTCGTGCACCAGCCGCTCGCCGAAACCACTCAGGCCGAAGCGGATGAGGGTAGCCTCCACCTTCGGCGCGATCTCGCCTTTCGACAGCTCGCGGTTCTTCAGGCCGAAGGCGAGGTCTTCCGCCACGGTGGGGTAGACGATCTGATGATCGGGGTTCTGGAACAGGAAGCCGACATGCCGTCGTGCTGCCTTGGGGTCGGCGACCGTATCAGTGCCGAACACCCGCACGGTGCCTTCGCTCGGCTTCAGCAAACCATTGAGAAGGCGCGCGAAGCTCGACTTGCCCGACCCATTCGCCCCGACGATTCCGATCCGGCGCTCGGTCAATGTGAGGTCGAGGCCGGATAGAACGCGCCGCCCCCTGCGATCGAGGGCGACGTTGATGAGCTCTATCATCCCGCGCGGTGGACGCCGCGCGTCTCGATCAGCGGATAGGCTTTGGACACCGTCACCATGATCGCCGCAGCGAGTCCCGCCTTGACGAGGTCACCCGGAATGAAGGCCAGGGAGCCCTTGGCGGCCGTCAGCAACGGAGCGCCCGTCACCAGCGAGATGCCCGGGATGCCGCAGGCGTAAAGAACGAGGATACCCCCGGCCGTGGCCGCCACGAAGGCCGAGACGAAATGAAGCTTGGGGCTGGCGCGTTCGACCAGCGCACCCGTGACGAAAGCGGCCGGGAGCCAGCCGAGGAAGAAGCCGACCGTCGGCCCGGCGAGGACCGCCAGACCGCCGCGCCCGCCCGACAAAAGCGGCAGGCCGGCGAGCACAATCACCATGAACAGGAGCACCGCGAGCGTTCCGCGACGCGCGCCCAGAACGCCGCCCGCCAGCATGACGCCCATCGACTGCGCCGTGATCGGCACGTTGATGACGGGAACCTGCAGCGCCGGAAAGGTGCCGAGCACCGCCATCAGGGCAGCGAACAAGGCGATGAAGACGATGTCGCGAGTGCTCATGCGTTTGTTCCTCGAAACGGGACACGGGAAAGGGTGAACAGCCTCTTAAGCAACCCTTGACCGGCCGTCGAGACGGCTTCGTCAGATCGCTTGCGCGAGGGCCGCTTCCAGATAGGCCGCCCGCAGCCGACGGGCGATCGGGCCCGGACGCCCGTCCCCGATCGGCGTCTCGTCGATTTCGACAACCGGCGTCACGAACGCGCCGGCCGAGGTGATGAAGGCTTCGCGAGCCCCTTGCGCCTCGGCCACGGTGAAGGGGCGTTCTTCCACGTGCAGCGCCAGTTCCCCAGCCACTTTCATGATGGCGGCGCGGGTGATGCCGTGCAGGATGTCATGGCCCAGTGCACGCGTGACGATCGTGCCGTCCTGCGTCACGATATAGGCATTGTTGGATGTGCCTTCGGTGATCGTGCCGTCTTCCACCATCCAGGCGTCGTCCTTGCCACGGCTCTTGGCCTCCATCTTGGCAAGCGAGGGATAGAGAAGCTGCACGGTCTTGATGTCGCGCCGGCCCCAGCGCAGATCCGGTACGGTGATGACGCGCAGACCTTCGACCGCTTCGCGCGTTTCGACCGCATCCCGCTTCTGCGTGAACAGGACGAAGCTCGGCGGCGTGCCGTGCTTCGGCCAGACGAAATCTCGGTCCGCTTCGCCGCGCGTCACCATCAAATAGATATGGCCCTGAGTGAGGGCGTTGCGCGCGAGAAGTTCGCGGTGGATCGCGAGGATCTCCTGGTCGCTGCCGGGTGAGGGCAGGCGAAGCTCGGCCAGCGAGCGACGCAGGCGCGCCATATGGCCGGGAAAATCAAGCAGCTTGCCGTCGATCACGGCCGTCACCTCATAGACCGCATCGGCGAAGAGCAGGCCCCGGTCGAAGACCGACAGCTTGGCCTCGGCCTCGGGAACATAGGCGCCGTTCACATAGACGATGCGGCTCACGGGGGCACTCCTCGACATCAGGCCAACGTTTTCAGCCCCGTCCTGTAGCGTGAAGAGTCGCATCGGGAAAGAAAAGTCCTTATGGAATGGAGCGAGGCGAGGGGAGGCGCCGCGCCGCGATGCGGCCAGCTGGCTGTCCCCCGAGCCCATGGACGATCATTCGCCCGCTCGGGAAGCGGGGTTTCGGAGGCTTCGCTTTCACATGGGTCATTATCTCGGGCTCGATCTCGGCACGTCCTCCTTGAAGGCGTTGGTGATCGACGAGAACCAGAAGCCGCTGGCGAGCGCCACGGCGCCGCTGACGGTGGAGCGCCCGCATTTCGGCTGGTCGGAGCAGGACCCGGCCTCCTGGATCGCCGCCTGCGAGGCTGCGATCACGGAACTGAACGCCAAGGACCCCTCCCTGCTGGCGGGTGTCACCGGCATCGGCCTGTCCGGCCATATGCATGGCGCAACGCTGATCGGCGAGAGCGACGAGGTTCTGCGCCCCTGCATCCTCTGGAACGACACGCGCTCGCATGTCGAAGCGGACGAACTGGACGACGAAGAATCGCGCGGCATCACCGGCAATATCGTCTTCCCCGGCTTCACCGCACCCAAGCTTCTCTGGGTCGCGCGGCATGAGCCCGCGATCTTCGCCAAGGTGCGCCGCGTTCTTCTGCCGAAGGATTATCTGCGCCTGTGGCTGACCGGCGAGGCCGTGGCCGAGATGTCGGATGCGGCCGGCACGTCCTGGCTCGACACCGGCGCGCGCGACTGGTCACCCGAGATGCTGGAGCGCACGGGGCTAACGGTCGAGCAGATGCCGCGCCTCGTGGAAGGCACGGAAGTCAGCGGCACGCTGCGCTCGGAGCTTGCCGCGCGCTGGGGCATGAAGGCGGGCACCGTGGTGGCGGGCGGCGGCGGCGACAACGCTGCCTCGGCCTGCGGCGTAGGCGTCACGCGGCCCGGCACCGGCTTCCTCTCGCTCGGCACGTCCGGTGTCCTGTTCACGGCGAGCGCGGGCTACGATCCCGTGCCCGATACCGCGCTCCACACATTCTGCCACGCCATTCCCGGCCTGTGGCACCAGATGGGCGTCACGCTCTCGGCCGCAGGCTCCATCGAATGGCTGTCGCATGTCCTGAAGGAGAAGCCCGGTGAGCTGACGGCAGCGGTCGGCAGCGAGCTGAAAGCGCCGAGCCGACTCCTGTTCCTGCCCTATCTCTCGGGCGAGCGCACGCCGCACAACGACTCGGCCGTGCGCGGTGCGTTCATCGGCCTGCAAGCCGACACGACGCGCGAGGACATGACGCGCGCCGTGATGGAAGGCGTCGCCTTCTCGATCCGCGATTGCCTCGATGCGGCCCCGAACGCCTCCTGGGTGCGCCAGCTCATCGCGGTCGGCGCGGGCTCGCGCTCGGAGCTTTGGCTGAAGATGATGGCGAGCGTTCTGGAAACGCCGATCGCGCTGCCGGCGGCCGGCGATTTCGGCGCAGCCTTCGGTGCCGCCCGCCTTGGCCTCTGCGCCGCGACCGGGGCCGATCCGGCCAGCGTCATGGTCGATCCGCCGATCTCGGCCCGCTTCGAGCCCGAGACCTCCCTGGTGGAGTCCTTCGCCGCTGCGCATCAGCGCTACCAGGCGATCTATCCCGCGCTGAAAGAAGCTGCGCGCCGTCATTGATCGAGATGGGGGCTCTAGCCCCCTTTCATCCTTCTCGATCCGCCCCAACGAAAAACCCCGGCCGCATCGCAGCCGGGGTTTTTTGATGCCGAAGAGCGCCGCCGGAGCGGCGCTTGGGAAAGCTTACTTCGATGCCGACAGGTAGTCGTACTTGCCGCCCTTCCACTCGTAGATCACGTAGCCGGGCAGGGTCACGTCACCCTTGGAGTCGAACTTCAGATCGCCGATGACGGTGGGCAGCGTGTCCTTGTCGAGAACGGCGGTGACCTTCTTGAAGTCGGTCGAGCCGGCCTTCTTGGCCGCTTCCGCCCAGGCCTGAATGGCGGCGTAGGTGTAGAGGACGTAACCCTCGGCGGTCTTGCCCTGCTTTTCCAGCTCGGCGACGATGGGAGCCGCCTGCGGGTTGCGGCGCGGATCGGGCGAGAAGGTCATGAGCGTACCTTCGCCGGCATTGCCGGTGATCGCCCAGTATTCGTTGGTCACGATCGCGTCGCCCGACATGATCTTGGCGTCGAGGCCCTGCTCCTTGGCCTGACGGGCGATCAGGCCCGCTTCGGTCTGGTAGCCGCCGATATAGATGAGCTTGACGTTCGCCTGCTTCAGCTTGGTGATGAGTGAGGAGAAGTCCTTGTCGCCGACCGTGTAGGATTCCACGATCGCCGGCTTCTTGCCGGCCGCTTCCATGAACTTGATCGTCTGGTCGGCCAAGCCCTTGCCGTAAGCCGACTTGTCGTCGAGCACGGCGACCGCGTCGTTCTTGTAGTTCTCGGCGATGTACTTGCCGGCGACTTCGCCCTGCTGGTCGTCACGTCCGCAGACGCGATAGATGCCGTCGCCGGCGCGCTTGTCGGTGAAGTCCGGGTTGGTCGAAGCCGGCGAGATTTCGATGATGCCTTCTTCGGCATAGACCTGGCTGGCCGGGATCGAGGAGCCCGAGCAGAAATGGCCGGCCACGAAGGGCACGCCCTGCGAGGCGAACTGGTTGGCCACCGCCACGGCCTGCTTCGGGTCGCAGGCGTCGTCGCCGACCGAGAGCTTCAGCTGCTCGCCATTGACACCGCCAGCCTTGTTGATGTCGGCAATGGCCTGCTCGGCACCGATGCGGAGCTGCTCGCCGAAGGCCGCGTTCTGACCTGTCATCGGACCCGCGACGCCGATCGTGATGTCGGCGAAGGCAGCGCCCGACAGAAGCACATTGAAGGCCACGCCGGCCAGGAACGCTTTTTTCATGTCGAACTTCCCTATTGAAACCTGACCCGCAGCGATTCGCTCTTCATGAGCGTTTTCAATTCGTTGCGGTCCGGCGATTAAAGACCAAGGTGCGGGCGTCGAAAATAGGCAAAACGCCTTCCCGACGCTTTTTTGCGCGAAAAGTCCGGTCGAACCTAGCGTCGCTCGGCCGATAGAAAGCGGTACTGCCGCGCCATCTGCGCCGAGCGCATCGTGGCGCGCCCGGCGGCCCCGAAGAGCAGAAGCACCACGAAGTCCACCAGACCATAATGCAGGGCAGTGCCGAACGTGGCGGGCGGCAGGAAGAACGTGCCGTGGAACAGGCTGAAGTGAAGGAAGCGGATCGCGATCGTCAGAAGCGCGATGCCGAACACGAGAAAGCCCCAGCCGCTCCAGCTTTGCGCCGTCGAGCGGCCGACCGCGAAGGCCAGGCCGCCGCCGATCACCAGAGTGACGACGAGGAACTCCACCAGCGAGACTTCCCAGAGAAGCGCCATTTCGGGTGTCATCAGTGATGCCCTCCTTCCAGATAGGCGCTGCGCACTTCCTCGCGGGCGAGAAGCTCCCGGCCCGTGCCCTTCATCGTAATGCGCCCGTTCACCATGACATAGCCGCGATGGGCCAGACGCAGCGCGTGAAAGGCGTTCTGCTCCACCAGGAAGACCGTCAGCCCTTCCGTGCGGTTCAACTCGCGGATCACCTCGAAAATCTGCTTCACGATGATCGGCGCAAGGCCGAGCGAAGGCTCGTCCAGAAGGAGAAGGCGAGGGCGGCCCATGAGCGCGCGGGCGATCGCCAGCATCTGCTGCTCGCCGCCCGACAGGGTGCCGGCGCGCTGCGAGGCGCGCTCGCTGAGGCGCGGGAACATCTCGAACATGCGCTTGAGGTCGCTCTCGAAATGCTCCTGGCCGACCAGGGTCGTGCCCATCTGCAGGTTTTCGAGAACCGTCATGCGGCCGAAGATACGCCGGCCTTCCGGCGACTGGGCGATACGGCGCGACATGATCGAGTGGGTCGGAAGCTGCGCGATATCCTCGCCGTCATAGAGAATCTGCCCGGCGCGGGCGCGCGGGTTGCCGCAGATCGTCATCATGAGCGTCGATTTGCCGGCGCCGTTGGCGCCGATCAGCGTGACGATCTCGCCCTCGTGCACATCGAGATCGACGCCCTTGAGCGCCTGGATCTTGCCGTAGAAGGTCTCGACGCCGCGAATGCTCAGAAGCGGGCGCGAGGTGGCCTCAAGGGTCGGCGTCGTCAGCGGTGCGATCGTGCTCATGCCGGCGTTCCTCCGCTCACGTGCGCGCTCTGGACGGCGCCGTCGACATCGCCCCGTTCCAGCTTCTCCTCCACCGCTTCCACTTCCTCGTCATCCACGCCCAGATAGGCCGCGATCACCTTGGGATCGTTGCGGACCTCCGAGGCGGTGCCGTCGGAAATCTTCTTGCCGTAGTCGAGCACCACGATGTGGTCCGAGATTTCCATGACGACGCCCATGTCGTGCTCGATCAGGAGGATCGACGTCCCGAACTCGGTGCGAATCGAGCGCAGCAGCGCGTTCAGCTCCGCCGACTCGCGCGGGTTCAGGCCGGCGGCGGGCTCGTCCAAGCAGAGAACGGACGGGTCCGTGCACATGGCGCGCGCGATCTCGAGGCGGCGCTGATCGCCATAGGAGAGATCGGCCGCCGGATCGTCGGCCCGGTGGATCAGCGCGGTGCGCTTCAGCCAGTCCACCGCCACATCACGCGCGGCCTCGCGTGCCCGCCGGTAGCCCGGCAGCCCGATCAGGCCGGCGATCGTGAAGCCCGACGCGCGCATCAGCTTGTTGTGCTGCGCGACGAGGAGGTTCTCGAACACGGTCATGCCGCCGAACAGGCGGATGTTCTGGAAGGTGCGGGCGACGCCGGCCGTGCGCGTGATGCGAAAATCGCTCATGCGCTCCAGCAGGAAGACTTCCCCCTGCGGGGTCTTGAGGCTCTGCGCGCCCGAGCGCGTCAGTTCGGCCACGGCCTCGTCCGTGATGCCGCGCCCGCGCCGAAGCGAGATGCGGCCCTCGGTCGGCTTGTAGAAGCCGGTGACGCAGTTGAAGACCGTGGTCTTGCCCGCGCCGTTCGGGCCGATCAGGGCGGTGATGTCACCGCGCCCGACCGAGAAGGAGAGATCGTTGATCGCCGTCAGACCGCCGAAGCGCATCGTGAGATGCTCGACGGTGAGGACGGGATCGTCGAGCCAGCGGCGCGGCTCGCCCGAGGCGAGGGCAGGGGTCATGGAATGATCGCTCATGGTCAATGTCCCTCGCCCTGCGCCACCATGTCGGCACCAATGGCCTTGCGCTCCTTATAGACAGCCGAGGGCTGGCGGGACGACACGAGGCCGCGCGGCTTCCAGACCATGATCGCGACCATGGCGACGCCGAAGAGCACCATGCGATAACGGCCGGGGTCGAAGTCGCTGCCCAGAATGTCCTGGATGAAGGTGAGGTTTCGCATCAGCTCGATGCCGCCGATCATCACCAAGGAGGCGAAGACGACGCCGAGCTGCGAGCCGAGGCCGCCCAGAACCACGATGGCGAGGATGATCGCCGATTCCAGGAAGGTGAAGCTTTCCGGAGAGATGAAGCCCTGGCGCGTGGCGAAGAATGAGCCCGCGAAGCCGCCGAACATGGCGCCCGTCGCGAAGGCCGTGAGCTTCACATTGGTCGTGTTGATGCCGAGCGCGCGGCAGGCGATCTCGTCTTCCCGCAGGGCTTCCCAAGCGCGGCCGACCGGCATCTTGCGCAGGCGTAGCGTCACGAAATTGGTGAGAAGGGCGAGCGCCAGGATGATGTAGTAGAGGAAGATGAAGCGGTGAATGCTGCTGTAGTGAATGCCGAAATAGTCCGAGAACGAGCCTTCGCCGCGTCCGAACTCCAGTCCGAACAGGGTCGGGCGCGGAATGCCCAGAAGCCCGTTCGGGCCGCCGGTGAACTGGCCCCAGTTGAGCAGCACGACGCGGATGATCTCGCCGAAGGCCAGCGTCACGATCGCGAGATAATCGCCGCGCAGACGCAGCACCGGAAAGCCGAGCACGATGCCCCAGAGGGCGGCGAACAGGCCGGCCATGGGCAGGCAGACCCAGAAGCCCAGCTCGAAATTGATCGCCAGAAGCGCGAAGGAATAGGCGCCCACGGCATAGAAGGCGACATAGCCGAGATCGAGAAGACCCGCGAGGCCGACCACGATGTTGAGTCCCCAGCCGAGCATGACATAGGTCAGGATCAGGATGGCTAGGTCGATCAGATAGCGGTCGCTGGACGGGAAGAGCGCCTGGATCAGGAAGGGCAGCACCAGCGCGATCAGGAGAAAGACGATGCTGAGCGCCTTACCGATCGAGAAGCCGCCGGCCGCTTTCACGCTTTTGGCGGTCTTGCTCTTGCCGGACACGCCCGCCGCGCGGCGCTGGAACAGGGCGAGGCTGAGGACGAAGCGCACACCGAAGGCGATGGCGACGAAGGTCAGCCAGAGATCCCAGCGCGTGTAGAGGACGAGGCCGCCCGGCGCGATGTCGCTGCGAACGGCGACGAAGAAGACCGTCAGCAGACCGACGATGGCCGCCGTGATGGCCGCCTCGCGCAAAGCTTGTGGGACGGACAGCCGCACCACGGGCTCAGGCGTGAAGGGCGGCTCGCCCGCGACGGCGTCCCGCTGATTTTCGAATTCGCGCTCGGCGCCGACCGGCGAGGCGGAGGGTACGTTGGGTGTCGATGCCATGGGGATCAGACCTTCTCGACTTCCGGGCGGCCGAGAAGGCCGGAGGGCAGGAAGATCAGCGTGATCGCGAGGATCGAAAAGGCCGCGACGTCCTTGTATTCGACCGAGAAGTAGCCGGACCAGAATGTCTCGATGAGACCGATCGCAAGGCCGCCGAGCATGGCGCCCGGCAGCGAGCCGATGCCGCCCAGAACCGCTGCGGTGAAGGCTTTCACGCCGGCCAGGAAGCCGATGTAGAAGTCGATGACGCCGTAATAGAGAAGGTACATCGTGCCCGCGACGGCGGCCAGCGAAGCGCCCATGACGAAGGTCAGCGAGATCGTGCGGTCCACGTTGACGCCGAGAAGCGAGGCCATCTTGGCGTCCTGCTCGCAGGCGCGCTGCTGGCGGCCGAGTGGGGTGCGCGTGATCAGCGCGGTGAACCCGGCCATCAGAACGAGCGTCGTCAGGATGATCAGGATCTGCATGTAGGAAATCTGCACGCCCTCCATGACCGTGATGCTACCCTGCACCTGCGGCGGCAGCGGCTTGACGCGCGCGCCCTGCGCCAGCTGCACGAAGTTCTGCAGGAAGATCGACATGCCGATCGCGGTAATCAGCGGCGCGAGGCGGAAGGAGCCGCGCAGCGGGCGATAGGCGATGCGCTCGATGGACCAGCCCCAGAGCGCGGTGAAGATCATGGCGACCACGACCATCAGAAGCAGGATCAGCGGAAGGAAGGTCAGGCCGATCGCGGTCAGGATCAGGAACACGGTCAGGGCGATGAACGAACCGATCATGAAGACCTCGCCATGGGCGAAGTTGATCATGCCGATAATGCCGTAAACCATCGTGTAGCCGATCGCGATCAGGCCGTAGATCGACCCGAGCGTGACGCCATTGATGAGCTGTTGGAGAAAATAATCCATGAAACGCCTTTGTTTCGGGCCAGTTTCGTTCGATCTCGAAGCGCAGCGGCGAGAATTTCGTCTGCCTGACGAAGAGGCATGAATAATGGCTTAGCAATCAGTTCCCGCTTCGCCAATGGTCGCACGCGGTTCGGTCGTGGAAAACAAGTGCGGAAGACACGGAAGTGTCACATTCGACGGGCCGGCTTCCCATGAACTTGGAATTATTCTAATAAGTCCTGCAACGACTGCGCTCGCCGACCGGTTCGGCGCCCTTCGAGGAGTGCGCCATGCGCCTGACCCGCCAGACCAACTACGCCATCCGCATTCTCATGTATTGCGCGGCCAATGACGACCGCCTCAGCCGGGTCGGTGAAATCGCAGCGGCCTACAACGTGTCCGAACTCTTCCTCTTCAAGATTCTCCAGCCGCTGGTCGAGGCGGGTTTCGTCCAGACGGTGCGCGGTCGCAACGGCGGAATTCGCTTGGGGCAGCCCGCCGGCGCAATCACGCTGCGCGCCGTGGTGGAAGTGACGGAGGAGAGCTTCGCCATGGCGGAGTGCTTCGAGACCGGCGCGGTGGATTGCCCGTTGATCGACAGTTGCGCTCTGAACGCGGCGCTGCGCGACGCGCTGAACGCCTTCCTCACCACGCTGGGCGGCTACACGATCGAAGCGCTCGTCAACTCGAGCGGCTCGATCCGCAACCGCCTCGGCCTGTCCTTGCCGGTCGCCGCGCCGACCCCCGCTTTGGCGCCCGCGCTGAACTGAGAGCCTGCGGGCTCAGCCGATCATGTCCCGCACCAGCTTGAGCTGCGCGGGCAAGCTGACGCGCTGGAGATCGTAGCGCTCCACCACGGTCCGCCGCGCCGCGGCCCGCAGCGCGTCGAAGCGCGCGGGCTCGCGTAGCGCTTCCGTTACTCTCTCGGCGATGCCGGCCGGATCGAAGAAAGCCACCAGAAGCCCGTTTTCGCCGTCCTGAACGACCTCTTCGACCGGGCTGGTGCGCGAGGCGATCAGGAGGCAGCCAGCCGACATCGCCTCCAGCATCGACCAGGACAGGACGAACGGGTAGGTCAGATAGACATGCGCCGAGGAAATCTGAAGCAGCCTGAGATAGAGGTTGTAGGGTAACTTCCCGGTGAAATGGACGCGCGAGGGGTCGGGCGAGACCTCCCGAAGGGCGCGTTCGCGAAAGCTCTCGCCGTTCGGCAGACGCTGGCCGTAGCTCACCTCGTCGCCGCCCACGATCACGATATGGGCCGTTGGGTGGGATTCCAATATCGAGGCGACCGCCCGCATGAAGACGTGAAAGCCGCGATAGGGTTCGAGATTGCGCGCGACATAGGTAACGACGGCCTTTGAGCGGTCGAGCACCGTTCCATCGGGCAATTCCAGCCGCGCCTCACGATCGGGCCGCACGGCATCGCTATCCACGCCGTCATGGATGACGGCTACCTTCGGCCGATAGGCCTCGGGCAGTCGAGAATGCTGCCAGAGCGTCGGGGACAGACCCCGGTCTGTCGCCTCGAGGCAGGAGAGAATAGCCTGGTTGCGGATGCGCAGCCGGAACCTCACCTCCGGATCGGATGGGAATTCGGGATCGAAGCCGACATCCGCTCCGTCGGCGCTGTAGAAGAACTCGAAATAACTGAGCAAGGGAACGTCCGGGAAGACGTCCTTGACGAAGAGCGTCTCGCCCCACCCCGTATGCCCGACGATCAGATCGGGCTTGATACCCTGGCGCCGAAGCTGGATCAGCTTGCGCGCGACGGCCTGTCCGTAGAGGATCCCGCGCTCCGAACCCGACAGATAGGGGTGGATGCGCGGATCGGGTTCGCGATGAAGCGCATAGGCCTCAACCTCAACGCCCGACAGCCGGTTGGGTGTCTTGAGCGACAGGAAGATGACCCGATTGTCCTGCGCCAGATGCCGGCAGAGATGCAGGAACTGGCCGGGGAAGTTCTGATGGATGAAGAGAAATGTCCGATGACGCGGCATGGGTGGTAAGATCTGTCTTTATCTGACGCGTCGCCGCGGCTTGGAAAGGGCGCGAATTCGGCCGGGGTGGGGGCGAAATAGGCGCCAGACATTGAACCGTCGTTAAGGATCCGATCCTAGCATGAGCGCGTCTGGTCGAGGCGGTCGCGACGATGATTATTCGCATTCAGTATCTGCGCGGGATCGCGGCCCTCATGGTCGTGGTTTTCCATGCGTTCGAGATGCTGGAGCGCCAGACCGGTTTCGGCAATCCGTTTCGCGTCGGCGCGCTGGGCGTGGACGTGTTCTTCGTGATCAGCGGCTTCATCATTTTCGTCGCTGCCGACAAGTCGGACGCCAAGCCCTTCGATTTCATGCTGAAGCGCCTCCTGCGCATTGCGCCGCTCTATTGGGCGCTGTCGCTGCTTGTGGCGACGATCGCACTGTTCAAACCGGCGCTTCTCGCCTCCACGGTGTTCGATCTGCGTCACCTCGTGGCCTCGCTGCTCTTCATTCCGATGCAGCATCCCAAGCTCGATGCGATCTTTCCGGTTCTCGTTCCTGGCTGGACGCTGAACTACGAGATGGCCTTCTACTTCGTCATGGCGAGTGCGCTCTTCGCGCCGCGTGTGTTCAGACCTTGGATCGTCATGGGCGTTCTGGGAGCGGTCGTGGCGCTCGGCCGTCTCGGGGCACCGATCCCGGTCTTCTACGCCGATGCGATCATTCTGGAATTCGCGCTGGGCATCGCCATCGCCCTGGTGTTCCGATCCGGTTTTCGGATAGCGGCGGGCACGGGCGTTCTCCTGACGCTCACCGGCTTCGCGCTCCTGATCTGGCTGGAGCCGGTGGACCTCTCGCGCTTCGTCAAGGCCGGCTTGCCGGCGCTCCTGATCGTTGCCGGCGCGGCGCTCGGCCGGCGGGATGCGGCCAAGCCCGCGTGGCGGCCACTGCTTCTTCTGGGCGATGCGTCCTATTCGCTCTACCTCACCCACGCGCTCGTCCTGCCGGTCTTCGGCAAGCTCTGGGCCGGGGAGGGCTGGTCGATGATGATGGGCGGCGGTTTCGTCTTCATCGCGAGCGCGGCGGCCGTGTCCGCTCTGATCGGCGTGCTCTGCTATCGCCTCGTCGAAAAGCCGCTGCTCGGGCTGACCGCCCGCACCCATTTCGCACGCAAGCCGCCGAGTGGCGTCATGGTAGGGCAGCCCCAATGACGGCAGCGAACCAAGCGAAACCGTTCAGTGATATGCGCTTCGACGCGCTCGACGGATGTCGCGGCCTCTGCGCGCTCATGGTGGTTCTGCTGCACGCGCCCATCGCCGGCCCCATCGGGCAATCCGGCTTCGTGCGGCACAGCTTTCTCTTCGTGGATTTCTTCTTCGTCCTGTCCGGCTTCGTGATCGCCCATTCCTGGGGGGCGCGGCTGATGGCGGGCAAGCGATGGGCCGATTTCATTCAGGCGCGGTTCTGGCGGGTCTATCCGCTGCATCTCGCGATGCTGATGCTGTTTCTCGCGTTCGAACTCATCATGCGCGGCGGACGAGGATGGGAAGGCGCACAGACGCCCGAGACCTTCCTGCACAATTTGCTGCTGACGCATTCGCTCGGGTTCGTCAGCCAGCTCAGCTGGAACTATCCGAGCTGGAGCATCTCCGCCGAGTTCGTCTCCTATATCCTCTTCGCCGCTCTGAGTGTTGTCGCCGCGCGCTGGCTGCGCGCCATCCTGCCGATCCTGGCACTGGCGGGCAGCGCGTTTCTTCTCGTGCGGCTCGGCCATATCGAGGCGCATGTGGATTATGGCTGGCTGCGCTGCCTCGTCGGCTTTTCTCTGGGGGCCTTGCTGCGCCTTTTCCTCTGGGAGCGCCTGCGTTGCGACGTGACTCCGGTTCCGACCATGCGCTGGACGCTGCTGGAACTCGCGACCGTTCTCTATGTGGTCGGCTTCGTCAGCCTGTTCGGCACGGCCAAGCTCTCCATCGCCGCGCCGTTCGTCTTTATGGCGGCGATCTTCGTTCTGGCGCATGAGGGCGGCTGGGTCAGCCGGCTCCTGAAATCGCGGCCCGTCATGCTGCTCGGGCTCCTGTCCTATTCCCTCTACATGACCCATGCCTTCGTGATCGCACGGCTGACCAACGCGGCGACCCTGGCGGAGAAGTTTTGGCACCGGCCGATCTTCGTGGAGGTCGCCCCCGGTACCAAGATCATGGCCGATACGCTCACCGGCGAGATCGTCGTTCTAGCTCTGATCCTGTCGGGAACGATCGTCGTTTCGGCTCTCACATGGCGCTTCATCGAGCGACCCAGCCAGGCCATCGGAAAACGTCTGGCGTCGGGCGGCACGATGGCGTCCCGGCGGCCGGCCGAAGCGGCTCAACCCGGCCGCTGATCTGACACAGCGCCCTGCACAGCGCCACGTTACCAGCCCTGATCGGCCTTCACGCGCTCGATCAACCTTTCCGCCATGCCGCGCTGCGCCTCGACGCCGGGATGCCATGCGCAACCGAAGGAAGTGGGGGGCGGGGCAAAGGCGAGGAAACGAACCTGTCGGTCGCCCGCCCGCTGCCGCGTTTCGACCGCGCTCCGGATCGCCCGTGATGCGGCGTCGAACCGGTCGGGTGCGAGCATCGGGCCGATCAGAGCGTAGATCGGGGCGTCGGGGTAGCGTTGGCGCAAAGTCCTCAGACCGGCCTCATACGCCTCTCCGAAGCGCGGCGGTGCGCCGTCCTTGACGAAATCATTGGTGCCGAGGTGAACGAGCACGAGATCGAACGGCCCCTGTGCCGGGTGGCTCGGCTCGGCTTGCGACTGCACCGCCCGGTCCGCGAGATCGCGCATCGTGCCCTCCGTCGCGCCATTGTAGTTTCGAACGAGCCCGCGCCCGGAAGCCGCCAGAACCGTCGCCTCCGCATCGAGCGCCGCCGCAGTCTGGCCCGCATAGGTCAGCATCTGGTTCTGTGACTGAGGCGTCGCGAGGCATTCGGGCCCGCGCCCTTCGATGCCATAGCCGGTCGAAATGGAATCGCCGATCACGAGAATGCGACGCCGGGGCGCTTCGGGCGGGACGAAGCGCCCGTCGGTCTCGGCTGAAACGAGGCGGACAGCGCCCACATCGCCTTCCGTGCGCTTCAGGAGCTTGATCTGGTGGCGGCCTTGGGTGCCGTTAAACAGCTCATAGGTTCGCTCGCCCGGCCGAAGATCGAGCCTTCGGGAAACGCCGTCCACCACGATCTCCAGACTGTTCTCGCCTTGATTGCCGAGCAGCAACGAAAGCCGGGATCCTTCGATCGCAAAACCGGCTCCGCTGCCCGGCCAGTCGAAAAGCCTCCGGCTCTCGTCCACCTGCCCGATCCACCGCCCAGGACGCTCGGCTGTTTCGCTGTGCGCCGCGACCGGCAGGGCGATGGCGAGCGCAAGCCCGAAGGCAGGGCGCAGGAGGAGGGGGCGGGCGCGAAGCATGGGCAATCCGGGTGGTGTGGAGGCAATCGGCTGGAAGGATTTGCCGGGATGAAGCCATCATGCATGCTCGGGAGACATTTCCAAATCGCGGGGCTGGCAGGTTCGAAGGCCATGCCGATCCAAGGGCAATCGGTTTGGTGGGGCGGATGTTCTCTGAGCCACGATCGTCCCGGCCTCTTGGAGATCGCTTGCCAGCCACCCAAAACGCGCCGGATGCTTCCTCCGGTAACCTTCCTGTGCCATGGAGCGTTGCCGCACCAGCCCAGCAACGGTAAAGTGTGTTTGTAATCAATTTTTTAGATCAAATTGGCGAGATTCGATGAAGGCGCGTTTGGGAGTTTCGGTTCTGGCCTTGGCGGCAGTGGCCTTCGCGGGCGGCTGGCACTACGGCTTGCTCGAGATCCCAACGAGCCGTTCAACGAACGCCGTGCCAGTGGCAAGCTCTGCGCCGGGCGTGACGTCGGATGCGCCGGCGGCCAAGCCTGTTGCCGAAGCGCCGACACCAGCGCAGCCGAACGCGCCGGGCGCTCAGATCACCACCAACGAGGCATCCGCCACGCCGAGCTTCGACGTGGTGCGGGTGGAGCCGGACGGTGCGGCCGTGGTGGCCGGTCGCGCCGCGCCCAACAGCACCGTCTCGCTGCAAAGCGGCTCCGAGCGTTTGGCGGAAGCCAAGACCGATGCGACGGGTGCGTTCGCACTCGATCTGACATTGCCGGTCGGCCAGCATCGGCTGGCTTTGTCCAGCACCGCCGAGCCGGCGGACCCCGAGCGGGTGGAAACCGCGATCGTCAATGTTCCGCAGAAGGGTCGCGAGGGCGAGCTCCTCGTAATGGTGGAGCGGCCCGGCGAAGCCTCCGAAATCGTGGTGAAGCCCGAAGCGCAGGGACCGGCCGCCAAGCCGCAGGCGCCGAGCGCGGCGGCGGCTTCGAGCCGAGCCCCTCCGGCGGACGCGCCTCAAACCGCAGCGGCGGACACGGCCCCGACGGGCGGCGAGACCAAAGCTCCGCCAGCACCGCTGTCCGTCGAGGCTGTTGAAGCCGAAGATGGCAAGCTCTTCATTGCGGGCGCGGCCCGCGAGCGCGCCAAGGTCCACGTCTATCTCGACGATACGTTCGTCGCGGAGACGATGGGCGGGGCGGGTGATCGCTTCATCGCCAGCGCGAACGCTCCCGTTTCGGTCGGGGACCATGTGGTGCGCGCCGACGAGCTGGACGCGGCGGGCCAAGTGGTGGCGCGGGTCGAGGTGCCATTCAACCGGCCCGATACGGCGCCTCTCGCCGCGATTGCGCCTGCCGACGCTCAGCCGGCAACCGCACCGGCCGAAGGAAGCGCCCAGGAGATGGAAGCGCCCGCGACCACGGCGGACGCGCAAGCTCAGATCATGCAGCCGGCCTTGGAGCGGGTCGATGCCCGTGTGATCATCCGCAAGGGCGACACGCTTTGGCGCATCTCGCGCAACACCTATGGGCGCGGCAGCCGCTTCACAGTGATCTATCTCGCCAATGGCGATCAGATCCGCAACCCGAACCGAATCTATCCCGGCCAAGTGTTTCGCGTTCCCGAAAAGGACGGTTGACCGCCGCATCTCTGGGTTCCGCAAGGTGCCAAACGCAGTCGATGCCGGGGGCATCGGCTGACATGGGCAACGAAACGAGGGCGGGGAAATATCCCTCGTACCGACCCGCCCGAGTTTCCAAACAAGCGCTAAGAGTTTCGTGCCGGTCCGTTCACCAAAGGCATGGCTTGGGGGACTGGTTTCCGTAAGGCTACAGGACTAGAACCGATCCAAATCGGGCGGCGCAAGAGCCGCCGCTGCGGCCTTGAGCGGGCTGCCTTCTGAATGGATCGCTTCCTTGTCCGATACAAAACCGAAAGCCGTGTCCGGCGATGGCAGCGCCATGTGGCGCACGCTGGCCAATCTCTGGCCCTATATGTGGCCGCAGGAGCGGCCCGATCTTCGCGGCCGCGTGCTCTGGGCGAGCTTCTTCCTCGTGCTCGCCAAGATCCTGACGGTCGGCATTCCCTATTTCTACAAGTGGGCGACGGATGCGCTCAACGGGGTGAACTCCGCGCAGGGCTGGCTCCCGCTGGTGCTGACCGGGGCGGTGACGCTGGTCGTCGCCTATAATATCGCCCGTGTCGTGTCCGTGGCGCTCAACCAGCTGCGCGACTCGCTGTTCGCCAGTGTGGGCCAATATGCCGTTCGCATTCTGGCCTACCAGACCTTCGTTCATATGCATCAGCTCTCGCTGCGCTTCCATCTGGAGCGGCGCACCGGGGGCTTGAGCCGCATCATCGAGCGCGGCACCAAGGGCATCGAGACGATCGTGCGCTTCACGATCCTCAATACGCTGCCGACGATTCTGGAATTCGCGCTGACGGCGGCGATCTTCGGCTTCAGCTACGGGCTGTCCTATCTCGTGGTCATCAGCGCGACGGTGGTGCTCTATGGCTGGTTCACCATCAAGGCGAGCGACTGGCGCATCACCATTCGCCGCGAGATGAACGACAGCGACACGGACGCCAACACCAAGGCGATCGACTCGCTCCTGAATTTCGAGACGGTCAAATATTTCGGCAACGAGACCATGGAGGCCGATCGCTACGACCGCTCGATGGCGCGCTATGAGAAGGCCGCGACCGAAACCTGGACCTCGCTCGGCTGGCTGAACTTCGGGCAGGGTGTGATCTTCTCGGCCGGTATGGGCATCGCCATGGTCATGTCGGCGATGGAAGTGCGCGCAGGCACGCAGACGATCGGCGATTTCGTCTTCATCAATGCGCTTCTGATGCAGCTCTCCGTGCCGCTGAACTTCATCGGTTTCGTGTATCGCGAAATCCGCCAGGGGCTGACCGATATGGAGGAGATGTTCAACCTCCTCGACATCCGGCAGGAGGTGAAGGACCGGCCGGGCGCGCCCGATCTCGTGGTGGCGCAGGGCGCGATTCGTTTCGAGGATGTGCGTTTCGGTTACGACCCCGAGCGCCAGATCCTGCGCGGCGTGTCCTTCGAGGTGCCGGCGGGCAAGTCGGTCGCGATCGTCGGCCCATCGGGCGCGGGCAAGTCCACCATTTCGCGCCTCCTTTTCCGCTTCTACGATCTGGATTCCGGCCGCATCACGATCGATGGTCAGGACATTTCGGAGGTCCGGCAGGAAAGCGTGCGCAAGTCGATCGGCATCGTGCCGCAGGACACCGTGCTCTTCAACGATACGATCCGCTACAACATCCGCTACGGTCGGCCCTCGGCCTCGGACGAGGAAGTGCAGAAGGCCGCCGATCTCGCGCAGATTTCGCGCTTCATCGAGCTTCTGCCCGATGGGTTCGACACGATGGTGGGCGAGCGCGGTCTGAAATTGTCGGGTGGCGAGAAGCAGCGCGTGGCGATCGCCCGCACCCTGCTGAAAAGCCCGCCGATCCTCGTCCTGGACGAGGCGACCTCGGCGCTCGACACCCATACCGAGCAGGACATTCAAAGCGCGCTGCAACTCGTCTCCCGCCATCGCACGACGCTGACCATTGCGCATCGCTTGTCCACGATCATCGATGCCGACGAGATCATCGTCCTGCGCGCCGGTGTGATCGTGGAGCGCGGCTCGCATCGCGATCTCCTCCAGTCCAACGGCCTCTATGCCGAGATGTGGCGGATGCAGCGCGAGGAAAGCGAAGCGGAAGAAACGCTGCGCCGCGCCCGCGAGGCCGATGCGCTCGGCATTCTCGATCGCAAGCGACCGACCGAGACGGTTTGAGATCATAAGCTCGCGCGCCAACGTTGAGCGCGAGCCCGTTTCTCCCTATGTGTCGTATCCCGATGGCTGCGAAATCGCGGCCACGATACCCCACGAAGGACCAATTCCCCGATGGACATGATCGCCTCGATCCGAAACGCCTTGGTGCCGATTCACCGGGCGGGCTATCCTTTCATCGCCGGGTTCTTCGTCGCCTCTCTGCTTCTTGGGCTCCTCTGGCAGCCGCTGTTCTGGGTCGGGCTCGTGCTGACCCTCTGGTGCGCCTATTTCTTCCGCGATCCCGAGCGCGTGACGCCTGTGGCCGATCACCTTGTGGTGAGTCCGGCGGATGGGCGTGTGTCGTTGGTGGGCCACGTGGTGCCCCCGGCCGAACTTGGCCTCGGCGACGAGCCGCTGCTGCGCGTGTCGATCTTCATGAATGTCTTCAACTGCCATGTGAACCGCGCCCCGGCGCGCGGGCGCATCGCGCGCATCGCCTACAAGGAAGGCAAGTTCGCCAATGCCGAGCTGGACAAGGCCAGCGAGGTGAACGAACGCTCTTCCATGGTGATCGAGAACCCGCGCGGCGAGGTCGGCGTCGTGCAGATCGCGGGCGCGATCGCGCGCCGCATCATCGTCTTCTCGCGCACGGGCGACCATCTGGAAGCCGGCGAGCGCTTCGGCCTGATCCGCTTCGGCTCGCGCCTCGATGTCTATCTGCCCGATGGCACGGTGGCGCGCGTCGCCGAAGGCCAAACGGCCATTGCGGGTGAAACCGTGATCGCGGATTTTGCGGTGAACGCCCCCCACGTCTCCTGGCGCAAGGACTGATCCATGAGCGCCGCGCCTCCGCCCAGCGATCCCGCCACACCGCGCCAGCCCGCCGCGCGCGTCACCTTCCGTCAGGTTCTGCCGAACCTCATCACGATCCTGTCGATCTGCGCGGGCGTGACGGGCATTCGCTTCGCCTTCGAAGGTCGCTTCGAACTCGCTGTCGGGCTCGTGCTCGGCGCGGCCTTTCTGGACGGGATCGACGGGCGCATCGCGCGGCTCGTCAACGGACAGAGCCGTTTCGGCGCGGAGATGGATTCGCTCGCCGACATCGTGAATTTCGGTGTGGCACCCGCACTGCTTCTCTACGCGCATTCGCTCCATGCGGTCGGCTCGATCGGCTGGATCGCGGCGCTTCTCTACATCGCGGGCTGCGCGCTGCGCTTGGCGCGCTTCAACACGATGCTGGACGAGCCGAACCGCCCGGCTTGGAAAAGCGCCTATTTCACTGGCGTACCCTCGCCGGCAGGGGCGGGGCTGGCCCTGTTCCCGGTTTACCTGAGCTTTGCCGGCAATCTCAACGTACCGGAGGTCTCCGGCGCTTTCGCATCCATCTATCTCGTCTGCGTCGGTCTTCTGATGGCGAGCCGCATCCCGACCTTTTCCGGCAAGACGATCGGCCTCCCTGTGCGGCGGGACCATTTCGTCTGGATCGTGCTGATCGTCGTTCTCTATATCGGCCTGCTTCTCAGCTTCTTCTGGGAAACGCTCACCATCTCCGCGCTGGCCTATTACGCATCGATCCCGTTTTCGGTCCGCTCCTACAGGCGCCAGGACGCGGCCCATCACGCCCAATCCGTCTGAGGCATCATCATCATGGCCAAGCAGTTTTCCGAGATCGATGAGCGCTTGGCCGGCTTTATCGATGCGCAGAAGATCTTCTTCACCGCGAGCGCGGCCGAGGGAACGCGCATCAACATCTCGCCTCGGCCGACCGACCATTTCCATCGGCTCGGGTCCAATTCCGTGGCCTATCTCGACCTCACAGGTTCAGGGAGCGAGACGGCGGCGCACCTACGCGTGGACGGTCGTCTGACCATCATGTTCTGCGCCTTCGAAGGCGCGCCGCTGATCCTGCGTCTCTATGGCCAGGGCGGTGTCGCCTTTCGCGGCTCGCCCGATTATCGCGCCTTTCTCGACGCGCAGTATGCGGGCGAAGAGCCGCTCGGCGCACGGCAGATCGTGTTTCTCGACATCGACCTCGTGCAGACGTCCTGCGGCTTCAATGTGCCCTTGTTCGAGCCAGCGGGCGAGCGCCCGACGCTGGATCGATGGGCGGAGGCCAAGGGCGAGGAGGGCTTACGTGCCTACCGCCAGGAAAAAAACCTCCTGAGCATGGACGGGCTTCCAACGGACTTCGTGGAAAGCTGACAGGCATCGGCGGCCCGGAGCCGCCAATGCCGGCCTGTTTCATTCCGGGTCGCGATAGGAGAGGAAGCGGTTCTTGCGCACGTCGAAGAGCCGGCCCGTCTCCGTGAGACTTGGGAATGCGAGCGGCAGAATTTTCGCGGCGACCTCGGCCGGCGAGGGCAGGGTGGCCGGATCTTCACCCGGCAGCGCCTGTGCGCGCATGGCCGTGCGCGTGCCACCGGGATTGACGGAATTGACGCGCAGCGGTGTGTTCACCGTCTCGTTTGCCCAGGAGCGCACCAGAGCCTCTTCGGCTGCTTTGGTGGCGGCGTAAAGCCCCCAGAAAGCCTTGCAGGAATGCGCCGCTCCGGATGACAGGACGATGGCGCGTCCCGCATCCGACAGGCGCAGAAGCGGATCGACCGAGCGGATGACGCGCCAGGTGGACGTCACGTTGACGTTCATCGTCTTTTCGAAGGTCTTTGCTTCGATATGGCCGATTGGCGCGAGAATGCCGAGAACGCCTGCATTGGCGACGAGCACATCGAGCTTGCCCCAGCGCTCATTGATCGCGCCGCCCAGGCGATCGATCCCCGCCATGTCGGTGAGGTCGAGAGGCACGAGCGTTGCGGAGCCACCCGCTGCCTTGATCTCGTCGTCGAGGTCTTCCAGCCCGCCGACCGTGCGAGCCACCGCAATGACATGCGCGCCTTCAGCCGCCAGAAGCTTCGAAAGTTGGTAGCCGATGCCGCGCGATGCGCCCGTGACGAGCGCGACGCGCCCTTCGAGTTGACGAGCCATATCCTGAAGCCTCCCATTGCGAAGACAGCCGACAGACCGCCTCGTTCGGCGGTCTGTCTAGCGGATGGCGCGGCGTGTTTGAACCCGGCTTAGCCGTTGCCGCCCAGCATGGAGAGCTGACGAACATTGTCCGCGCCGTCGAAATCGGTCAGCGCGGTCGGGTAATCGCCTGTGAAGCAGGCATCGCAGAACTGCGGCGCGTGCGGGTTGCGCTCCGGCTCGAAGGAGGCGCGGTACAAGCCGTCGATGCTCACGAAGCCGAGGCTATCAACCTGAATATAATCGCGCATTTCCTCGATCGTCATGCGCGACGCCAGAAGCTTCGACTTCTCGGGCGTATCGACGCCATAGAAGCAGGAGGCGCGCGTCGGCGGCGATGCGATGCGCATGTGGACTTCCACTGCGCCGGCCTCGCGCACCATCTGGACGATCTTCTGCGAGGTGGTGCCGCGAACGATCGAATCGTCCACGAGAATCACACGCTTGCCTTCGATCATCGAGCGGTTGGCATTGTGCTTGAGTTTGACGCCCATGTGGCGGATCGAGTCGGTCGGCTGGATGAACGTGCGGCCGACATAGTGATTGCGGATGATGCCAAGCTCGAAGGGAAGCTTGGCTTCCTGCGCGTAGCCAATGGCGGCAGGCACGCCGGAATCGGGAACGGGCACGACGATGTCGCCCATTTCCTTGCTTTCGCGCGCCAGCTCAGCGCCGATGCGCTTGCGAATTTCATAGACATTGCGCCCTTCGACATTGGAGTCGGGCCGGGCGAAATAAACATATTCGAAGATGCAGAAGCGCGATCGACGCGCCTGGAACGGAAAGGCCGACTCGATGCCGCTGTCGGTGATGGTCACCATCTCGCCGGGCTGGATGTCGCGAACGAAATCGGCGCCGATGATGTCGAGCGCGCAGGTCTCGGAGGCGAGGATCAGCGAGCCTTCCAGCTCGCCCAAGACGAGCGGGCGAATGCCAAGCGGATCGCGCACGCCGATCATGCGGCCGGGCGCCATGCCGACGAGCGAGAACGCGCCTTCGAGGCGCGACAGGGCGTCGATCAGCTTGTCGTTGAAATGCCGCGCGCCACTCGTCGCGACGAGATGCAGGATCGTTTCCGTGTCCGACGTGGAGGAGAAGATCGATCCGCGCCGCTGCAACTCGCGCTGCACGGTGAGGGCGTTGGTGAGATTACCGTTATGGGCTACGGCGAAGCCGCCGGCCGAAAGCTCGGCAAAGAAGGGCTGGACGTTGCGCAGGCCGCCGCCGCCCGTGGTCGCGTAGCGCGTATGGCCGATGGCCGCTTCGCCTGGCAGGCGTTCCAGAACGGATTGCTTGGTGAACGTGTCGCCGATCAGCCCGGCATGGCGCTCGACATGGAACTGCTTGCCATCGAACGACACGATGCCGGCCGCTTCCTGCCCACGATGCTGGAGCGAATGGAGCCCGAGCGTGACGAGCGCGGCTGCGTCCGCGCGGCCGAAAATGCCGAACACGCCGCACTCTTCATGCAGGCTGTCATCGTCGAAAGGTGTCTCGTCCATGCGCTCGAACTTTCCCTGCACGCCGTCCCGATCATCGCTCCCCCAATTGTCATATAAGGGTTCGGCTGATGAAACACGAATGAAAAACCTAAAAGGCCCGGAGCGGTAAGCTCCGAGCCGATTCTTTCAAGGGGGAGGATGGGCCGGGCCCGAGTCCTCTCAGTTAGCCGGCGCTTCGGCCGGCTGTTCCTCGTTCTGCTGGATCGCGTCTTCGATCGAAGCCGGCTGATCCGAGGCGGAACCATTGTCCTGCGCCGCGCCGCCGGCCGGCGTCTGGGCTGCCTGACCGCCCTGGAAGCGTTGACGGATCGTTGCCTCGGGATTGTCGGGCAGGGCGGCGACGAGCTTGGCGCCGAGTTCGTCCAGCATGGGCTTGGAGCGCGCCTGCGTGACCCAGACCGGCTGATTGCCGCTGTCGGGCGGCGTCAACCAGTTGAAGAACACCATGGCGACCACCACAAGGAGGAGGCCACGTGCCGCGCCGAACAGGAAGCCGAGCGTGCGGTCGAGCGCGCCGATGCGGCTGTCGATAATGAAGTCGGCGATCTTGAGCGTGATGAACGAGACAATCAGCAGCGTCAGGAAGAAGATGCCGGCGGCCGAGGCGGCCATCGCGACCTTCTCGTTGTGAATATATTGCAGAGCAAAGGGGGTGAGCTTCTTGTAGAAGAAGAAGGCCGCAGCGGCGGCGGCCACCCAGCTCAGCACCGAAAGCACTTCGCGCGAGAAGCCGCGCACCATGGCGAGCAGCGCCGAAACGAGCATGATGGCGACGAGGATCGCATCGAGGAGCGTCAGGGTCATGGATTCCGTGCCTTCGGCGGGCCGTGTTTGGCGGCTCAGCGCCCGATCCGAGTTCTTTGCCGTGTGATGGCGCTGAAAATCAAGTGTCGTCTTCGATTTGGCGGCCCGCGACTTCGGCCACGAGATGGGGAAGCGTCTCGATTTCGAGCGCTTTGACGTCGCGCTGCTTGGGCAGATCGGCCGAGGATGACGGCAGGATCGCGGTTCGGAAGCCGAGCTTCTCCGCTTCCTTGACCCGCTGGCCCGCGTGGGACACCGGCCGCACCGAGCCCGATAGGCTGATCTCGCCGAAGAAGACGCTGTCGGCCGGAAGCGGCCGGTTCGATAGGGACGAGACGAGGGCGGCAGCGACCGCGAGATCGGCCGCCGGCTCGCGAATGCGATAGCCGCCCGCGACGTTCAAATAGACGTCATGCTGCCCGAGCCGGACCCCGCAATGGGCTTCGAGCACCGCCAGCACCATGGCGAGGCGCGGCGTGTCCCAGCCGATGACCGAGCGGCGCGGCGTTCCGAGCGGCGAGGGTGCGACCAGAGCCTGGATTTCCACCAGCACCGGCCGCGTGCCCTCCATGCCGGCAAAGACGGCTGCGCCGGGCGATTTGCCATTGCGCTCGCCCAGGAAGAGTTCGGACGGGTTGGCCACTTCGCGCAGGCCCGCATCGCCCATTTCGAACACGCCGATCTCGTCGGTCGGCCCGAAGCGATTCTTCACCGTACGCATAATGCGATAGTGGTGTCCGCCTTCACCTTCGAAATAGAGAACCGCGTCCACCATATGCTCGACCACGCGGGGTCCGGCGATCTGGCCTTCCTTTGTGACATGGCCGACCAGGATCACCGTCGCGCCGCTCGACTTGGCGTAGCGGATGAGAGCCTGACTGCCGGCGCGCACCTGCGTCACCGTGCCCGGCGCGGACTCCGCCATATCGGTCCAGACGGTCTGGATCGAATCGATGATCACGAGGTCCGGCCGCTTGTCCTGCGCGAGGGTCGCGAGAATGTCCTCGATATTGGTTTCTGCCAGAAGCTGGACGCTTGTGTCGCCGGCCTTCAAGCGCTGCGCGCGCAGGCGCACTTGCGCCACCGCCTCTTCGCCCGAGACATAGACGACGCGGTGACCGCCGCGCGCCAGCGCCGCCGCCGCCTGCATCAGGAGCGTCGATTTACCGATGCCGGGATCGCCGCCAACCAGCAGCGCCGAGCCGCGCACGAACCCGCCGCCCGTCACGCGGTCGAGTTCCGCGATACCCGAGATGATGCGCGGCGCTTCCTCCATGTCGCCCGACAGCGGCAGGAGGGTCGCCGGGCGACCCTTGCGGCGCGACTTCATCGGCCCGCCGCCGATGCCACCCGTGTCGCTTTCCTCGACGATCGTGTTCCACTCGCCGCAGGCTTCGCACTTGCCCATCCAGCGGGAATAGACCGAGCCGCAGTTCTGGCAGATGAAAGAGGTCTTGAGCTTGGCCATGCGTCAGATCGCGAAGCGCTGCACGCGGTTGCCCAGTGCGGTCAGAAGCTCGTAGGAGATCGTGCCGCAGCGCGACGCCACCTCGTCGATCGGGATGTTCGAGCCGAAGACCTCTGCGACATCGCCGGGCTGCACGGCATCGTCCGGCAGGTCCGTGACGTCGAGCAGGGTCATGTCCATGGAGATGCGGCCGAGAACCGGCGCGCGATTGCCGGAGATGACCATGTCCGGCGCGGGTTGGGCGCTCCGCAGGGATGTGACGCCCGAGGCGGTGCGGGGATAGCCGTCGGCATAGCCGATGCCGACCGTCGCGATGCGCGTCGCACGGCCGAGCCGCGCCGTCGCGCCATAGCCCGCCGCTTCGCCGCGCGTGGCTGTGTGGACTTGGAGAACTCGCGCGTAGAGCGTCGCCACGGGGCGCAGGGCGCCCATCGGGTCAAGGCGAGCTTCACCGCCGTAAAGCACGATGCCGGGGCGCGTCAGGTCGAAATGATAAGGCGCGCCGAGAAACACGCCGCCGGAATTGGCGAGCGAGCGCGCCACCTGCGGAAACAGCGCCGCCAGATGCTGAAAGCTCAGTCTTTGCTGCTCGTTCTGCTCCGAGGCGGGATCGTCGGCCGAGGCAAGGTGGCTCATGACGAGCGCGACGTCGAAGCCGCCGAGACGCGCGATGGTGAGGGCATCCCGCGCGTCGGCCTCGGCAAGGCCCAGCCGGTTCATGCCGGTCTCAAATTGAAGTGCGGCGGGCGCGGGCAGGGTGCCTGCGGCAGACTCGGCGAAGATGCGGACATCCTCGCGGCTGGACAGAACAGGAATCAGCCGATGCGCGCGGCAAAGTTCGGCCGCTTCGCGGTCCATTCCCTGAAGCACGAAGACGCGGCAGTTCGTATTGGCCAAGGCCTGTCGGATTTCCACGCCCTCGTTCGCCCAGGCGACGAAGAACTCACGGCAACCGGCCGCGAACAGCGCCTTGGCGACCAGCGGCGCGCCCAGACCATAGCCATTGGCCTTGACCGCCGCGCCGGTGCGCGCGCCGGGCGCGAGATTGGCCATGTGGCGCCAATTGGCCTTAAGCGCCCAGCCGTCGATCGTGACGAAGGGCGCGCGTCCGCTGACGGGAACGGCGGAAAGGATGGGATGCGTCATGAAGGTCTGTCTGCTTATTCGAACCGTTCCGGCATGTGGCTTTCCTCGGCCAGATCCGTGAATCGCGTGAACTCCGCCTGAAAGGCGAGCGGCACCGTGCCAGTGGGGCCGTGGCGCTGCTTGGCGATGATGACCTCGGCTTTGCCACGCGCCTCGTTCATCTCCTGCTGCCACTTCATATGGTCGTCGGTGCCGGGTTTGGGCTCCTTGCTCTGCAGGTAATATTCGTCGCGATAGACGAAGAGCACCACGTCCGCGTCCTGCTCGATCGAGCCCGATTCACGAAGATCGGACAGCTGCGGGCGCTTGTCGTCGCGCGACTCGACCTGACGCGAGAGCTGGGACAGCGCCAGGATCGGAACTTCCAGTTCCTTCGCCAGAGCCTTGAGGCCCGTGGTGATTTCGGTGATTTCCTGCACGCGATTGCCGGCCGTCTTGGCCGAACCCTGCATGAGCTGAACGTAGTCGATCACCATCACGTCGAGGCCGCGCTGGCGCTTGAGGCGGCGGGCGCGGGCGGCGAGCTGGGCGATGGAGATGCCGCCCGTCTGGTCGATATAGAGCGGAGCCTTCTGCATCATCTCGGTGCAGGCGACGAGCTTGGAATACTCCGCGTCCGTGATGTTGCCGCGCCGGATCTTGGAGGAGGACACCTCGCTCTGCTCGGAAATGATACGCGTCGCCAGCTGCTCGGCCGACATTTCCAGCGAGAAGAAGGCGACCACGCCGCCGTTCTTGGCCTTATGCGAGCCGTCGGCCTGCTCGGCCGGCTCATAGGCCGAGGCGATGTTGAACGCGATGTTGGTGACGAGCGAGGTCTTGCCCATGGCCGGGCGCCCCGCCAGGATGATCAGATCCGAGCGCTGCAAGCCGCCGAGGCGGCGATCCATCTCGCGAATGCCGGTGGAAATGCCCGACAGACCACCGTCGCGATCCTTGGCCGCGCCGGCCATCTCAATAGCCTGCGCCATTGCGTCGCCGAAGGACTGGAAGCCGCCATCGTAGCGGCCCGTCTCGGCTAGCTGATAGAGCGCGCGTTCGGCTTCTTCGATCTGCTTGCGCGGCTCGGCATCGACCGGCGCGTCATAGGCGATGTTGACCATCTCCTCGCCGATGCCGATCAGCGAGCGACGGATCGCCAGATCGTAGATGGCGCGGCCGTAATCATTCGTATTGATGATCGTCGTCGCCTCGGTTGCGAGGCGGGCGACATATTGCGCCATGGTCATATCGCCGACGCGGTCGTTGGCGGCGAGGAAGGTCTTGATCGTGATCGGCGTCGCGATCTTGCCCATGCGGATCATGGAGCCGGCCTTGGAGAAGATCTCCTTGTGGATCGGCTCGTAGAAATGCTCCGGCTTCAGAAAATCATGAACGATGTAATAGGCATCGTTGTTGACCAGGATAGCGCCGAGGAGAGCCTGCTCCGCCTCGATATTCGCGGGGGCCTCCCGATAGAGTGGCTGCTCCTCCTCGAATTTGCGCGCGGCTTCCGCCATTCGTCTCGTCTCCATGCGTAGGGTAGGGAACCCTTCTACAGGAGATCGTCACTCAGAACCAATTTCGCGAGAGGTCGGGGCAAAGATTCCCATCCTCCGGACGACGCCTCGGGGAAAAGCTGGGCGCGCTTTGGGGATAAGCTGTGGACGACCGCGTGAGGCGGGAAGGCTTCGCCGCACAACCACCTGCCTACGCGACATGAAAAAGGCCGGCGCATGGCCGGCCTTTCAAGGTCGAACGGTAACCGCTACGAAACCGTCGCGGCTCGAAGCGGAAATTAAGCGGCTTCTTCTTCGGTCTCGCCTTCGGCGTCGTCTTCGTTCTCTTCCAGCTCTTCCTCGTCGATGCCGTAGATGGCCTCGGCGGAGTTGAGCTGCTCGCCGCGAGCCTGACGCTCGGCTTCATCGGGCGAACGAGCGACGTTGACCTGAACCGAAACTTCGACTTCCGGGTGCAGGGCGATCTTGACCGAGTGCAGGCCGATCGACTTGATCGGCAGGTTCAGCTCGACCGCGTTGCGGTTCACCGCGAAGCCCTGCTCCTTCAGAAGGTCGGCGATGTCGCGCGCCGAGACCGAGCCGTAGAGCTGGCCGGTTTCGCCGGCCGAGCGCACGATCACGAAGCTCTTGCCGTTGAGCGATCCGGCGACGCCCTGCGCTTCCGTGCGGCGCTCTTCGTTGCGGGCGATGAGCGAGGCCTTCTGCGCTTCGAACTTGGCGCGGTTGGCGTCGTTGGCGCGCAGCGCACGGCCGGTCGGCAGGAGGTAGTTGCGGGCATAGCCGTCGCGGACGCGAACGGTGTCGCCGATGCTGCCGAGACGGTTGATGCGCTCGAGAAGGATGACGTCCATGGTCTTTTTCCTTGTTGGTTAGCGAGGATTGTCCGTGCCGGCCGCATCGGCCGGCGATTTCGCGGTCTCGAACAGGCCGAGAGCCAGGAAGGCGAGAAGCGGGATCGACAGAAGCAGGATCGCCGCATAGGCGGTGAAGAGCATGAGGCCACGCGCCGCGCGCCCGCGCGACTTGCGGTGCATGGCGGCCAGCCCGACCATCGTGAGCGCACAGCCGAGCGCGCCGGTGAAGACCGCGCCCAGAAGCCCGGCTGCGCCGCCCACGAAGCAGAGCGCCAGTGCGCCCGCGAAAAGCGGAAGCGCGATGCGGGGCAGGCCGGCTTGCGCGGGAATATCGTCCTTCGGCCGGGGCAGACGCCCGCTGAGGCGCGTGATCGCCGCCGAGAGGTAGAGGCAGATGACCAGCGTCAGAACGAGGAAGGCTGGCTGGATATATGGAATAACGGTGACGACGAACCGTCCCAGATCGGCCATCTGCTCGGGCGAAACGGCCGAGGACGCTTCCGAGGACAGGGCCTTGGCGATTTCGGGCGCAAGTTCGGCGGGGTTGTAGCCGATCAGCCAACCCATGACGATGCAGCCGAAGGCCGAGAGCAGCGCCGCTGCCAGAAGCACGCGCTCCAACGGATACCAGAGGAGCGCCAGCGGCTTGCCGTTTTCTGCAGGCTCGCTGTCGGACGGGCGCGCAAGGCCGCAAAGATGGCCGAGGATCGCGGCGGGCAGGCCGATGCTGAGAAGAATGGTGAGGCCCGCATAGAAGGAGCCGAGCGCACCGGCCACAGCGCCGAATGCGGCGAGGGCGGCCACAAAGCCCGCGACGCTGCCCCAGCCGAGGCTGGCGATCATGATGGGCATGGGCGCGACGAAGGCCAGCCCGACCGCGCTCGATGACTGCGTCACGAGGCCGGCGAACAGAAGGGCCGAGGCGAGGCCGGCCAGCAGTCCGATCAGGAGGGCTTGGGGATTCATCGAAAGATTTCGCTGTCCTGCATCGAGGCAGTTAGGGGCTCGTGCCCCAACTCGGCTGGCATGTCGCGATCCGGAGGCGCCGAACGGAACCGGACTGGGGAAGGAGCGCGGCGATAAACGCCGCGCCCCGAAAGGCGATTACTTCAGGACGTAGGGCAGGAGGCCCAGGAAGCGCGCGCGCTTGATGGCCTGAGCCAGGGCGCGCTGGTTCTTCTGCGACACCGCGGTGATGCGCGAAGGAACGATCTTGCCGCGCTCGGAAATGTAGCGCTGCAGGAGACGCACGTCCTTGTAGTCGATCTTGGGCGAATCGCTCGCCGCGAACGGATCGGACTTGCGGCGGCGATGGAACGGGCGCCGGGTGGGGAGCTGAGCGACATCAACCATTATGCGGCCTCATCGGTACGGTCACGACGCGGGCGATCCTCGCGGGGACGATCGTCGCGGTCACGGCGCGGCGGACGGTCGCCGCCGTCGCGGTCGCCACGACGCGGGCGGTCGTCGCGCTTCTGCATCATGGCCGACTGGGCGTCCTCATGCGCTTCAACGCGCACGGTGAGGTAGCGCAGCACGTCTTCGTTGAGGCGCATCTGACGCTCCATCTCGTCCACGGCCGCGGCCGGAGCGTCGATGTTCATGAGCGTGTAATAGGCCTTCCGGTTCTTCTTGATCCGGTAGGTGAGGGTCTTGAGACCCCAATTCTCGACCTTGCCGACCTTGCCGCCATTGGCTTCGATCACACCGCGGTACTGTTCCACGAGTGCCTCGACCTGCTGGCCGCTGATGTCCTGTCGGGCAAGGAATACGTGCTCGTAGAGCGCCATATCTTGTCGCCTTTCCTTCGGTTGCGATTGCGTCGAACCAGCGGCTAAGCCTCTGCGACTCTCCTGTTGGCCAAAGGCCGAATGGGGAAAGGCGCGCTCTTAGAGACGGTCGAGAGCGGGAACACGGGAAGCGGATGCGCAAGGCATCCAACGGGCAAAAGCAAGCCGTCTTCCGTTCAGCCCCCGGCTGGTTCGGACAATACGGTGCGGCCCATACAGCGTTTTGCGCAAAGTGGCAAGGCGCTCGGACGAATCAGTGCCTCGCGCCATGACATGCGAATCGCGAAACCGCAGCGTTTCGAAGGGCGGTAAATTTGGCGCTAAACTTGACACTCTGGAAGCCTGCCCCCATTCAGCCGGCAAAGCTCAACAGTCAAATGGGATGGCGATGTCGCTTGCCTTAGTGTTCCCCGGCCAGGGAAGCCAGACCGTCGGCATGGGCCGCGACCTCGCGGACACCTTCCCGCAAGCCCGGCGCGTCTTCGAGGAAGTGGACGAGGCGCTGGGCGAGCGTCTGAGCGACACAATCTGGAACGGCCCGGACGACAAGCTGACGCTGACGGCGAATGCCCAGCCGGCGCTCATGGCCGTTTCAGTGGCCGCGATGCGCGCGTTGGAAGCCTCCGGCTTCGATCTTGGCGAAAAGACATCCTTCGTGGCCGGCCATTCGCTCGGCGAGTATTCCGCTCTGGCAGCGGCGGGCTCACTCTCGGTCACGGATGCCGCGCGTCTCCTGCGCATTCGCGGTGAGGCGATGCAGGCGGCGGTGCCGGCAGGCGAGGGCGCCATGGCGGCGATCCTGGGTCTCGACGAAACGGCTCTGGCCAAGGTCTGCACCGAGGCCGGCCAGGGCGGCGTCTGCCAGATCGCCAACGACAATGGCGGTGGGCAGATCGTGATTTCCGGCACCAAGGCCGCCGTCGAGCGCGGCATGGCGCTGTCGCTTGAGAAGGGCGCCAAGCGCGCGATTCCGCTGCCCGTGTCCGCGCCCTTCCATTCCATGCTGATGCAGCCCGCCGCCGATCGGATGCGCGAAGCCCTGTCGAGCGCTGAGATTAAAGCGCCGCGGGTGCCGCTCGTCGCCAATGTCCTTGCGTCGGCGATCTCCGACCCCGACGAGATTCGCCAGCGTCTGGTGGAGCAGGTGACGGGTCAGGTCCGCTGGCGGGAAAGCATGACCTATCTCGCCGACGCCGAGGTCGATCTCCTGTTCGAGGTGGGCAACGGCAAGGTCTTGGCCGGTCTCGCCAAGCGCATCGACAAGCGGCTTTCGGCTGTCTCGATCGGCGCACCCGCCGACATTGAGGCCGCGCTCGCCAAGCTCGCCTGACGCTCCTTTCATTCGAGGATTTCCTATGTTCGATCTGACCGGCCGCAAGGCTCTCGTTACCGGCGCCAGCGGCGGCCTGGGAGAGGCGATCGCCAAGGCGCTGCACGGCGCGGGCGCTACCGTCGGCCTGCACGGCACCCGCCGCGAGAAGCTGGAGGAGGTCGCCGCCTCCCTCGGTGACCGCGTGCATGTGCTTCCTGCCGATCTCGGCTCGCGCGCGGATCAGACGGCCTTGGCCGAGGCGGCCGATGCCACGCTCGGCGGCGTCGATATTCTGGTCAACAATGCCGGCATCACCAAGGACGGCCTCTTCGTTCGCATGTCGGACGAGGATTGGGACCGTGTGATCGAGGTCGATCTGACCTCCGTGTTCCGCCTGACGCGCGCGCTGACGCACCAGATGATGCGCCGTCGCTACGGCCGCATCATCAACATCACCTCGATCGTCGGCGTCACCGGCAATCCGGGGCAGGCCAATTACTGCGCGGCCAAGGCGGGCATGATCGGCTTCTCGAAGTCGCTGGCCCAGGAAATCGCCTCGCGCAACGTGACGGTCAACTGCATCGCGCCGGGCTTCATCCAGAGCGCCATGACCGACAAGCTGAACGACAAGCAGAAGGACGCGATCATGGGCGCGATCCCGATGCGCCGCATGGGCGCGGGAGAGGACATCGCGGCCGCCGCGCTCTATCTGGCGTCCAACGAGGCGGCCTATGTCACCGGGCAGACGCTGCACGTGAACGGTGGCATGGCCATGATCTGAGGTCCTTGGCAGGGCGTCTCCCGCCTTGGATGGCGGGCGGCGCCGTGCTAAGCCGCCGAGGTGGGGCTTTCCCCCGTCGTTCGGCATGTTAGGCGTGACCTTCCCGGCTGCGCTGCTTGATTAACCAGACTCCGGCGTCTAACGAAGCGACGGAAGCCAATCCAACTGAGGAATGACTATGAGCGATACCGCTGAACGGGTTAAGAAGATCGTCGTTGAGCATCTCGGCGTCGAGCAGGAGAAGGTCACCGAAAACGCCTCCTTCATCGACGATCTCGGCGCCGACAGCCTCGACACGGTCGAGCTCGTCATGGCGTTCGAGGAAGAGTTCGGCGTCGAGATTCCGGACGATGCGGCCGAGACCATCCTCACGGTCGGCGACGCGGTGAAGTTCATCGAGAAGAACCAGGCCTGACGCTCTGGCGGACGCGTCCGCCCTGCACGTGAGTACCGTATGAGACGAGTCGTCATTACCGGCGTCGGCATGGTCAGCCCGCTTGGCGCCGGTGTCGAAGTCACTTGGAAGCGTCTCCTCGAAGGCCGCAGCGCGGCCGGTCGAATCGAGGGCTTCGAAGCGTCCGACCTGCCTTGTCAGATCGCCTGCCAGATCCCGAAAGGGGATGGCAGCGACGGGACTTTCAATCCAGATCTCTGGATGGAGCCCAAGGAACAGCGCAAGGTTGACGATTTCATCGTGTACGCCGTCGCGGCGGCGTCCGAAGCGCTGGATGATGCCGACTGGCATCCCGAAACGGACGAAGATCAGTGCGCCACTGGCGTGCTGATCGGCTCCGGCATCGGCGGTCTCCAGGGTATCGAGCGCAACGCGTTGATCCTGGCGGAGAAGGGGCCTCGTCGGATCAGCCCCTTCTTCATTCCCGGCAGCCTGATCAATCTGGCGTCCGGACACGTTTCGATCCGCAACAAACTGCGCGGGCCGAACCATTCCGTCGTGACCGCCTGTTCCACAGGCGCTCACGCCATCGGCGATGCGGCCCGACTGGTGATGCTCGGCGATGCCGACGTCATGGTTGCGGGCGGCGCGGAATCGCCTGTGGGTCGTTTGTCGATCGCGGGTTTCTCGGCCTGCCGTGCGCTGTCGACGAGCTACAACGACAACCCGACCGCCGCGTCGCGCCCTTACGATAAAGGTCGAGACGGCTTCGTCATGGGCGAAGGCGCTGGCATCGTCGTTGTCGAAGAGTTGGAACATGCTCTGGCGCGCGGTGCGCGCATCTACGCCGAGGTGATCGGCTATGGCATGTCGGGCGATGCCTATCATATCACCGCGCCGGCCGAGAGCGGCGACGGGGCCTATCGCTGCATGTCCATGGCGCTGAAGCGCGCCGGCATCGCGCCGGCTGAAATCGACTATATCAACGCTCATGGCACCTCGACGCCGCTGGGCGACGAGATCGAGCTTCGCGCTATCGAGCGTATGCTTGGCGACGCGGCGGCCGGAAAACTGATGTCGTCCACCAAATCCTCGATCGGGCATCTCTTGGGAGCAGCTGGATCGGTGGAGGCCATCTTCTGCGCGCTGGCGATTCGCGACAATGTCGCTCCCCCCACGCTGAACCTGGACGATCCGTCGGTGGAGACGCCGATCGACCTCGTGCCCAAGGTGAAGCGCGAGAAGGTGATCGATATCGCGCTGTCGAACTCCTTCGGTTTTGGCGGCACGAACGCGTCTCTCATACTGCGCCGCTACCGCGGCTAGAGTCGGCCAAGCCGTTCGAACCGGCTTTCGCCACATTCGGATGGTGGTTCGGGCATCCATGCCGAGAGGCCGCGTGATGTCGTGGCCCGAACCATTTCGAGAGTCAGCGCGCCGCCGGCAAAGATGCGGCTCGCCCAGTCTCGTTCCGATTCGAAGGGAACATCATGACCATCGGTTCAGACGAGACTGTCCGTGAACCCGTTCCGGCCGAGACCACGGCGGAGCGCCACCGCCGCAAACCCCGCTCCCGCTCTGCGCGCAACAGCTTCGTCGCCTTTCTCAGCTTTTGTGTCAGTGGCGCGCTCGCCCTGGCGCTGGCGGCGGCGGGTGTCGTGTATTGGGGCAAGACCGAATTCGAAGGCGCAGGTCCCCTTCAACAGGAGGCGACCTATCTCGTCCCCAAGGGCGGCGGCCTCGACACCATCGCGAGCGGGCTGGAGCGCAAAGGCATCATCAGTGATGCGCGCATTTTCGAATATGGCGTGCGCTTCGAGCGGGCGGCGAGCCAGTTGAAGGCCGGTGAATACGCCTTCGCGCCCGGCGCCAGTATGCGCGACGTGATGGATACGATCCGGTCCGGTAATGCGATCCTTCACTCGGTGACCATCCCGGAAGGGTGGACGGTGGCTCAGGTTTACGCGCGCCTTGCCGCTGACGATACGCTGGTGGGCGACCTGCCGCCGGTCGCGCCGGAAGGAAGCCTGCTGCCCGAAACCTACAAGTTCACGCGGGGTCTCAGCCGCGCCGAGCTCGTGTCGCAAATGTCGGCCGCGCAATCGAAGCTGGTCGCGGAAATCTGGAAAGGCCGACAGGACGGGCTTCCGGTCAAGGACATTGGGCAGTTCGTCACCTTGGCGTCGATCGTCGAAAAGGAAACGGGCATCGATTCCGAGCGGCCTCATGTCGCGTCCGTCTTCGTGAATCGCCTGCGCAAGAATATGCGCCTGCAATCCGATCCGACGATCATCTACGGCATCTGGGGCGGCGCGGGTAAGCCATCGGACGAGCCGATCCGTCAGTCCCATATCGCCAGCGACACGCCTTACAACACCTATGTCATTCGGGGTCTGCCGCCGGGCCCGATCGCCAATCCCGGCCGCGCGGCACTGGAGGCGGTTGCCCATCCGCTGGACACGGACGATCTCTATTTCGTCGCCGATGGCACGGGTGGTCATGCCTTTTCGAAGACGCTGGACGAGCACAATGGCAATGTGCGTCGCCTGCGCGAGATCGAGCGACGCTCTGGCGCTGTGCCCGCGAGCGCTTCGACGGAATGATCGCTTCCCGTCGCGGTGCAGCCGCTCTCCAGATCGGGAGTTGACGAATGCCCGTCCGAAGCATGACGGGCTTTGCCCGTTTCGAAGGCCTCGCGGATGGCGCGGGTTTCGTCTGGGAACTGCGCTCCGTCAACGGGAAGGGGCTGGAATTGCGGCTTCGGCTGCCGCAAGGTTTCGAGCGCATCGAAGCGGATGCGCGCCGAACTCTGTCCAGCGCCCTATCGCGCGGCAATCTGCAGATTTCGCTGTCTCTGGATCGACCGGAGAATGCTCTTCCGGCTTTCAGCATCAACCAACCCTTTCTGAACGAACTCCTCCGTCTTTCAGACGAGTTGGTGCGCGCAGGTCACGCGACCCCGCCGAGCGCAGACGGCTTGCTGGCGCTTCGCGGCGTCATCGAGGTCACGGACGACACGCATCGGCCGGAATGGTTCGACGCACGAGGGCCCGCTATTCTCGAGGGGCTGAAAGCCGCCGTCGCCGGCCTGCTAGCGGCGCGGGAGCAGGAAGGCCAAGCGCTTCGCGCGCTTCTCGATGCGCGGCTGAACGAGATGGAAGCGCTGGTGGGGCAAGCGCTCGAGGATCCTTCACGCGCCCCCGAGGCGCTGGCCGCACGCCTGCGGCAGCAAGTGATGGACCTTCTCGGCACAGACGCCTCGCTGGATACCGCGCGTCTCCATCAGGAAGCTGCCGTGATGGCGACCAAGATCGATATTCGGGAAGAGATCGACCGTCTCACGACTCATATCGCTGCCGCGCGCGGGCTTCTGGCGGATGGTGGCGCCATTGGTCGCAAACTGGATTTCCTGTCGCAGGAATTTAACCGCGAATCGAATACGATTTGCTCCAAATCTCACGCGGCCTCGCTGACCGCCATCGGTCTGCAACTGAAGGTCGTCATTGATCAGTTTCGCGAACAGGTTCAGAATATCGAATGAAACCGCTTTTGGATGTCGAAACCAGCCCCTCGATCGCTCGGCGCGGTCTGATGTTGGTTATTTCCTCTCCGTCCGGCGCCGGGAAGTCGACGATCGCTCGAACCCTTCTCGATCTCGATCCGAAATTTTCCCTGTCGATCAGCGTGACGACGCGCAAGCGCCGGCCGAGCGAGATCGATGGCGTCCATTACCATTTTATCACCGTGGAAGAGTTCGAGCGGCTTCGTTCTACAGATGCGCTTCTCGAATGGGCCGAGGTCCACGGCAATCTCTACGGCACGCCGCGCGCGTCCGCCGAAAAGGCGATGCGCGAGGGGCGGGACATGCTCTTTGACATCGACTGGCAGGGCGCGCGTCAGTTGCAGGAGCAGGCCAAGACCGACATCGTGTCGATCTTCATCCTACCGCCCTCCATGGAGGAATTGGCACAGCGTCTGACGCGGCGCGCCGAGGATTCCAAGGAGACGATCGCGATGCGGCTGAAAAACGCCTGCGTCGAGATCGAGCGCTGGCGCGACTACGAATATGTCGTGATCAATGACGATCTGGATCGTGCCTTCTCGGCGGTTCTCTCGATCGTCAGCGCGGAGCGTCTGCGCCGCGACCGCCGACCCGGCCTGTTCGACTTCACCGCGCGTCTTCTGGAAGAAGCCAACCGTGAAGCGGGCCACGAGGCTTGAGGTTTAAACCACGGCCCGTTTCGCGTGAGGGGTCGTTCAGGACAGCGCGTTCGCCAGACGAACGAATTCGCTGACATCCAGCGTTTCGGCCCGCCGTGTCGGGTCGATATCCGCGCGCGAGAGAAGCGCCTCGCCGCCGACCGGCTTTAGGCTCTGGCGCAGCATCTTGCGGCGTTGGCCGAAGGCGGCGGCCGTCACCCGTTCTAGAGCCTCCATCGAAACCGGCAGCGGCTCGGCGCGAGGGGTGAGCTGAACGATGGCCGAGGTCACCTTGGGGGGCGGCGTAAACGCTTCGCGCGAGACATCGAACAGAATTTCGGCTTGGGTTCGCCAGCCGGCGAGGACTCCCAAGCGGCCATAATGATCGTCGTCCGCACCTGCGACGATGCGCTCGGCGACTTCCTTTTGAAACATCAAGGTCAGGTCGAGCCAGCGGGGCGGCCAGGTCGGAACCGTGAGCCAGTTCAAAAGGAGCTGTGTGCCGACATTATAGGGCAGGTTGGCGACGATCTTGAACGGCCCATCCGTCAGGCTCGTCGGGTCGATCTCCAACGCATCGCCTTCCACCAGATGGAAGCGGCCGGGATAATGCGCGCCTATGGCCTCCAGGGCCGGGCGACAACGCGGGTCCTTCTCGATGGCAATGACACGTCCGGCCCCATGGGCGAGGAGCGCGCGCGTCAGGCCGCCCGGGCCGGGACCGATCTCAATGACCGTCTGCCCTTCCAGCGGCCCGGCTTGGCGCGCGATGCGACCCGTCAGGTTGAGGTCGAGCAGGAAGTTCTGACCGAGCGCCTTGCGCGGATCGATCCCGTGGTCGGCGAGAACCTCGCGCAGCGGCGGCAAACCGTCAAACGCGAGCGTCACGATTGAGGGGCTTCCATAGCAATATCAGTTTCGTCGGCGATTTTCGACATGCGCGCCGCCAAACGCAGCGCGGCAATGAAACTGTTCGGCCGCGCCGTGCCGGTGCCTGCGATGTCGCCGGCTGTTCCGTGGTCGGGAGAGGTGCGAATGATGGGCAGTCCCAGCGTCACATTCACCGTCTCGTCGAAGGCCAGCGTCTTGGCGGGGATCAGGGCCTGATCGTGATACATGCACAGTGCCACGTCGTAGCGCCGCCGCGCTTCCGGGTGGAACATCGTATCGCCGGGTAGGGGGCCGACCACATCGAACCCTTCCGTTTGGAGCATCGCAACGGCGGGTCTGATGACGGCTTCGTCTTCGCCGCCGATCGCGCCGCGCTCGCCCGCATGGGGGTTAAGGCCGGAAATGGCGAGTCGCGGCGTCTCGAGACCGAAGCGCTCGCGCAGATCATTGATTACGATCCGCGCCGTGGAAACGATCAGATCCGTCGACAGCGCCGCCGGCACCTCCGCCAACGGGATATGGATCGTGACGGGGACGCAGGAGAGTTCAGGCCCTGTCAGCAGCATCACTGGTTGCAAAGACGTGTTGGTCAGCGTGCCGCAGAGTTCGGCCAGATATTCCGTATGGCCGGGATGGGCGAAGCCGGCCTCGTAGAGCGCCTTTTTATCGATCGGATTTGTGACGATCGCGGCGGCGTCTCCCGACAGAACGAGGCGCGTCGCCCGATCGATGGCCTCGATCGTGCCGGCCGCATTGGCCGGATCAAGGTCGCCGGGCGTGTCGACATGCTTGTTGACGAGCGGCAGCACCGCCATCTCTTCGGCTGGAACGGAGGCGATGTCTGCCAGGCGCGACAGGGTATGGACCGTGACATCGATCCCCAGCCGCGTCACGCGCGAGCGGATCATCTGCGGATCGGCCAGAAGCACGAACCGGGGAAGATCCAGAAGTTCCCGATCGCGGAAGGCGAGCAGGGTGACATCCGGCCCGACGCCGGACGGCTCACCGACAGTGACAAGGAGGATAGGGCTGTCCGGCCCGGCAGTTTTGCTTGGCATAGGGTCCGGATTATCGACGGATGATCGCCGCTTTGTCGCGCAGCTTCTTCAGAAAAGCCTTGTCGGGCTCCTTCTTGCCCATGGCTTCCATTTCGTTGGCCTGGAAGACCATGGCCGCCGTTTGGTCATCCGAGACGGAGCGGCTGTCGCAGATAGCGACGAACTCGACGCCGCGCTCGGTTTGCTGGGCCTTGGTTGTCTTGCCGCGCGCAGCGTTGACAATCTCGTCCTTCCAGCGTGGCGGCAATTCGGGCTGCGGAATGCGGCCGAGATCGCGGACGGTGACGTCCCGCAGTCCCTTGGCGATGTCGTAGGTGGCGGGGCAGCTCGTGAAACGCTGGCGCAGCAGATTGGCTTCGCTCATACGGCGCTCCATCTGCGATCCGCGCTTGTCCTGCGGCACGACGAAAATGACCTGCTGAAGTGTATATTCTGTCGTGGTCGGCTTCTTGCCGCCCTGCTGGATCATCCGCTGCACGGCGTCCTGCTCGGTGATGCGCTCGGTTTGGCGCACATTGGCGACGACGGCCTGACCCCAACCCATCTGGACGCGAATGTAGTCCTTGAAGCCCTTGGCCGAGAAGCCCGCGCGAGCCAGAACTTCCGAGAGCTGCGCTTCGGTCAGCTTGTTGTCCCGTGCGAAGCGGGCAAAAGCCTCGTCCACGGCCGCATCGGGAATTTGAATGCCGCGCCGACGCATTTCCTGCGTCTTCAGAGCCTCGTCGATCAGCTCATCGGTGGCGGCCTGCGTACCGCCCGGCGCGCGGCGCAGCTTTAGGAAGGCGGCGCGCTGCTGGATCTGATAGCTCGTGATCGCCTGCTTGTTGACGATCACCTTGATCTCGGACGCAGCCTGAGCGGGGGCGGCGCTGAGCCCGCCCGCGATTGCAAAGGCTGCCAGAGCCGAGCAGAGGGCGAACTGTCGGGCAAGCTTGCGTGCGGTCATCGTATGCCTATCTCCCGCTCCTGAGCGGCCGAACATCGGCCGCCCGACGCCGCGCTTATCAGGCGGCTTTGGCGAAACCATGGTCTTTTTAACAGATCAATTGGTCGAGCCAAGTCCATAGCTGTATCCGACCTTTCCAAGGGTGCGGAACGAGAGGGTGAGCATGACGCTCGTCCGAGCTTCGGTCAGTCGATATTGATCGTCGGTGTTTTTGTATTCGGCCAACAGACTGAAGCATTCGTCGGCATAACCCACACCGAATGTCTTGCTGATGAACGTCTCGTTCTCGATATCGTAAGCCAGCGAGCCGACGGTCTTGAAGTTCTCGTTGATCTTGTAGGACGCCGATGCCGTAACCTGTTTCCGATCCACGGGCAGGCTGTAGATCGGCTGAGCGGCGATCTGTGAATACATCAGCGACGTATCCAGCTTTCCGTAGCTGAAACCGCCCATCAGGTCGGTTCGCTTGACCTCGAAATCGTCCTTATCGAAGCGGCCTTGTGCGCCCAGGCTGATCCCCAGAGGCGTCGCCAGAACGATGGACGAAACATAGTCGGAGCGATCCGACTCCAGTCCCGATTCGTATCCGACCAGCGCGAGGTCCGGCTGCGCGAACGGGTTCTCGCCCGCCAAATGAAAGGACTGACCGAACACGGCGTCGATCGCGTAGCCCGCGCCGAAGACGCCGCCATACTGGACGCCGAGATTGGCCCGCGTGCCGCCTTCGATCCGGTCGTAGCCCGAAAACTTGTCGGCTTCGAAAAGATTGGCCGCATTGAAGACCAGGCTCTGCGCGTCTTCGTTCGGCAGGCGGCCGGACTTCATTTCATCCGGTCGCACGAGCAATTGGGCGATCGGGGTAATGACGTGGGAGGCGGTCGCCGTTTCGATCAGATAGGGGTAGCGCACGTCCAGTCCGGCCGTCGCCATGCCTCTGGCGCCGGATTCATCGACGTCGATACCGCCGAGCCCGAGGCTTGAACTGGTTGCGGCCGGGATCCCCTGCGCTTCCATATCGGCGCGGTAGAGATCGCCGCGAAGGCTGGCCGACGGCGTGATCTGTAGGCCCTCGTCCGTGGTCAGCGTCCGCTTCCACTTCGCCTCGGTGGTCACGCGACTGTAGTCGCCTTCCAGCACGTTGCGCCGGAAGACATCCGTCCGATACGGAAAGCCCTGCGACGCATTGCAGGCGCCTTTGATGAAGCGCGAGGGGTCGCACAGGAGAAGATAGCCGGGGCTCGTCGCGTCGCGGCGAATATTGGTCAAGTTGGCATCGAGTTCCAACTGCCCGCCGAGTATCGGGTTCTCGTTGATATATTGATAGTCGAGCGACGGCAGGACAAAGGGCTGAACCTTGCCGGTCAGCGTGTTTTCGGTCTGAACGTCGAAGCTCTGCCCGCGCAGATCGAAGAAGCTCTGGTCACCCAGACCCGTCAGATAGATTTCGTTGGTGCGATAGATCTGATTGAAATTCTCGATCTGATAGACGCGGCTGAAATTGCGATCGCTTTGCGCCAGCAAGTCCCAGCCGAAGGTCCATTGCTCGTTGAGCGCGAAGCGGCCCGTCGTGCCGATCATGCCCCGATCGCGATCGACGCTGATCGGATTGGTGATCGCGTTGTCGGAGCGGAAGTCGCTGAACCGCTCGGGGTTCAGCTGCGAAATCCCCGCCGTCTGAAGCGTGAAGTAGCCGTTTTCGAACGCCTTGCGATATTCGGCCTCGGCGAGGAATCCCTGACGCGTGAAATAGGTGCCCGCGACCGTCGCGTCGGAGCTTTCGTCGATGGCGAAGTAATAGGGAACGCGCACCCCGACGCCGAGCTTGGAGTTCGACTTGAAGCTTGGTGGCAAGAGACCCGTCTGGCGCTTCACCGTCGGATCGGGCGAGGCGAAATAGGGGAGGTAGGCCAGCGGCTTGCCGAACAATTCGAAGCGCGCGCCGTAATAGCGCACGACCTTGTTCTTCTGGTCCCACACGATGCGGCGCGCCTTCACCTGCCACAGAGGCGCGCGTTCGGGATGCTTTTCACAGGCCTCGCAGGCGGTATAGACGCCGCGCTCGAATGTCGTCGTGTCGCCATTCTGGCGCACGGCCTGGCCTGCCGCGAAGCGCGTGTTATCCGGCGTCTCGATCCGCAGCGCCTGGATGAAGCCATTGGCGAAATCGTCGGTCACATCGATCGAGTCGGCGTAGACCTTGTTGCCCGAGGGCTCCACCAGCTCGACATCGCCGGACGCAACGAGGCGACGCGACGCCTGATCGTAGACGATGTCGCGGGACACGAGCTTGTAGCCGCCATAGTCGATCTGGATCCCGCCCTTGGCGGTGACGACCTGCTTGTCGCTGTCATAGGTAACGGTATCGGCCTCGAGGAACAGCTGCGTTCCCTCGGGTACCGAAACCGAAGCGCCAAGGTCGCCGAGCGACGTCTGGGCATGGGCGGCGACGGCTGCGACCATCATGGCCGAAAGCGCGACGCCGGTCAGGAGAGCAGCCTTGAAAACGGGCTGAGCACCCGTCCCCCATCGGCGCGAGATCCCCCTCGCTGTCATTCTAACCATCCTCCTGATGGAGCAGGATTGTCGTCCCGAACAAACCCGCCGCCACGACCGGGAACCAGGCTGCCACGACAGCCGGAATCACGGAGTTGCTTCCCAGCGCTTGGGCCAGGAACGTTATCACGTAAAGCACGAAGCCCGCCGCGACGCCACCGACGATCGTGCCGCTCGATTGTCCCAATCGCGTGTAACGCACAGCCACGGTGGCCGCGACGAGCGTCATGGCCACGAACAGGGCGGGACGCGCGATCAGGGCGTTGAACCGCATGGCGAACGCATCGGCATTGTAGCCGAGGCTCCGCGCCACCTCGATCTTGCCCCCGAGCTCCCAAATGGAGATCGCATCGGGATTGGCGAGGCGCTGTTCGATGAATTCCGGGAGCAGTGTCGTCGGAATGGTGACGCGGGACTCGCGAACCGGTGGTGAGCCAACGCGGGTCACAAGCGGGTCTTCGATCACCCATTCGCCGTTCTCAAGCCGGGCCTGCGCGGCGTCGATCCGTTCCGACACGACGCCTTCCTGGCGCATGATGAAGGCCGTGACGCCGCCGAGCGTCGCGCCGCCATCCGACACGGCTTTGGCGCCGATGATCGATTCCACGCCTTTGCCCGTCTGGCGTAGCCAAGGCGAGCGGTCGTTGCTTTGTGTGACGACGCCGGCCGTCGCCGTTTGCAGCCGCGCCGACTGCGCCTGTGCCGCAGCCGCGATCGGATTGTAGAGGCCGACCGATAGCACCCCGATCAGAAAGGACCCGAAGGCGAAGGGCGCGATGATCTGCCAGACCGACATGCCGCCGGCGCGCGCGATCACGAGTTCCAGTTTGCGGTTGAGCGAAACCAGCGTGAAGATCGACGAGAACAGGATAATGAAGGGGAAGGCCTGCTCGATGAAAGCCGGAACCCGAAGCGCCGAGATGGTCGCGATCGTGGCGAAGGAGACGTCCTGCGAGGCGCCCCGGCGGCTGACCTCTATCATGTCGATGAGATAGGTCAGAGCGAAAACGGCGATCAGCGTCGAGATGAAGCTGACGACGTAGCGCCGCAGAAAATAAAGATTGATCGTCCGCCGGGTCATGCGCGGCCTGCCCCCGACGTCGAACGGTCCGAGGGGAGAAGGCGCGCCAATTGCGCGCCGACCCAGCGGAAGCCGTCCGTGATGCGGCGCACGATCGGATGCTCGATCACATTCACGTCCCGCCAGAGAAGCCAGATGTCGAACAGGATCGCGGCGGCGGGGAGGGAATAGATCACGACGGCGTAGCGCGGATTCTTGCTGATGAGCGAAAGCGACACGAAGCCGATCGCCTTCAAGGACAGCGCGCCGGCCAGCCCCAGCGCCATGGCCGGTCCCGGTCCTTGACGGTTGGTGCGCGGATGGGAGGCGATGACCAGGGCCCACAAAGCAAAGGCGATCGGGAAGAGCCAATCGGTGCGGCGCTGGGCCAGCTCTTCCACGAACTGGTTGGGATGCAGCTGGAACACCTTATCGTTCGGATCGGGGTTCAGAAGCTCGCGGGTCGAGCGCTCCGACATGCGGATCCAGTCACCCGTTTCGACAGGCCGCAGATTGGCGAGATCGAACGCATAGGTCTGGAACTCGATGATCGAAACCGTGCCGTTCGTGTTGTTGCGACGATGCAGCTGACCATCGTCCAGAACCAGATAGGACTGACCCTCGCGCTCCACGATCTGCGCCTCCCGGGCAAAATAGGTCAGATCCAGCGCCGGGTCGCGCGTATCCGATAGGAAGAGGCCGCGCACATTCGAGCCGCGCGCCTCGTCGATGCTCATCACCAACCCGTCCTGCACGCGCTCGAAGCGGCCGGGCTGAAGAAACAAGCTGATCGCATCGGCATTGATGGCGCGGATGCCGTTTTGAAACGCGCTCGACGCAGCCGGGCCGATGAAGTTGGAATTGATGACGATGATCGCCGCCGCGCCGAAGGCGAGATAGAGAATCGGCTTGAAGATCACCTTGCGCGATCCGCCGGCCGCCGCGATCACCGCGCGTTCGGAATCGGCGTTCAACGAGTTCAGGGCCTGAATCGCGCCGATCAGAAGTGCGAAGGGAATAACGCCGGCCGCAAGATCCGGCATCAGCATGAGGGCGATCCAGATGATGTTGCCGGCGGCTGTCGCGCTGGTGCGCACGATGTCGAGCCGTTGCAGAACCTGGACGATCCAGACGATCATCACGAGCGCGGCCAGCGAACCGACGCTGTAAACGGCGACGCGCTTGAAGATGTAGCGTTCGATAAGCTTCATGCGTTTTGCGGTTCCGGCGATCCCGTTGCGGGCGCCGGGGGCTCGGCGCAGCGTTCGAACCCGATCGTTCGACATATCTGGCTGCGGTAGACTGCTCCAGCTTGGCTAAAGAAGGGCGAACAAAGATGGTTAGCCTTTTCTTAATGCCGTGGCCACCCTTGCAATCGCTTCCTCCACGGCCAAGATGCGCCCCAAGCAACGCCGCTGCGCGCTGCTGTCCGATTTCCCGAGCCCTTGGGCTCTTTGCCATCTCATCGGGGTCTTCATGTCCAGTCTGCCGACCATCCTTTTCGCTGCGCCCGCGCTTCCCTCGTTCGGTGTTCTGGTGCTCGTCACCGGCCGCGACGGCGCGTTGCCGGACGGTCTGCCGGAGGCGGTGAAGAGTGCGGCCGAGCGCGCGGCCTCGCTCGGCAAGTTCAAGGGCAAGACGCTGGCGAGTGTCGACACGATCGCGCCATCCGAAAGCGGGCTGGATCGCGTCCTTTTGATCGGCGGACTGGACGAGGAGGCTGCGCGCGAGGAAGAATGGCTGAAGCTCGGGGGCGCAATCGCCGCCAAGCTCTCGGGCGCGACAGAGGCGACAATCTGGACAGCGGGCGCCACCACCGTCCCGAACGCACGCGAGGCGGCCTCGATCGGCCTCGGCGTGCTGCTGCGCCTCTACAAGTTCGACCGCTACAAGTCGAAGAAGGTCAAGGAAAGCGAGGACGACGCAGCTGACGCGCCTCTGTCCGTCACCATCGCGGTTTCGGAGCCCGAGGCCGCTAAAGGCGCGTTCGAGGAGCTGGAGGCTGTAGGCGAAGGTGTTCGGCTGGCACGCGATCTCGTCAACGAACCCGCCAACATCCTGACCACCACGGAATATGCGGCTCGCATCGAGGCGCTTCGCGCCACCGGGCTGGAAGTCGAGACGCTCGACGAAGACCAGATGCGCGAATTGAAGATGTTCGCGCTGCTCGGCGTTTCGCAGGGTTCTCCGACGCCGGCGCGTCTCTGCATCATGCGCTGGAACGGCGGCGCGGAGGGCGAGGCGCCCGTCGCCTTCGTCGGCAAGGGCGTGGTGTTCGACACGGGCGGCGTCTCGATCAAGCCGGCGGCTGGCATGGACGAAATGAAGGGCGACATGGGCGGCTCCGCGGCCGTGGTCGGGCTGATGCGCGCGCTGGCTGGCCGCAAGGCGAAGGTCAACGCGATCGGCGTGGTCGGCCTCGTGGAAAACGCGGTGGACGGCATGGCCCAGCGCCCCGGCGACATCGTCACCGCCATGTCCGGCACCACGATCGAGGTGCTGAACACCGACGCCGAAGGTCGTCTCGTTCTGGCCGATGCGCTCTGGTACACGCAGGATCGCTTCAAGCCCCGCTTCATGGTGAACCTCGCGACGCTGACGGGGGCCATCATCGTCGCGCTCGGCAACCAGCATGCTGGCCTGTTTTCCAACAATGACGAGCTGGCCGAGCGGCTTCTGTCCTCCGGCCTGGAGACGGGCGAGAAGGTCTGGCGGATGCCGCTCGGCAAGGACTACGACAAGATGATCGAGGGAAAGTTCGCCGACATCAAGAATGTCGGCAACGGGCGCTCCGCCGGCTCGATCACCGCCGCGCAGTTCCTTCAGCGCTTCGTCAACGATGTGCCCTGGGCTCATCTCGACGTCGCGGGCACCGCGATGGGGTCGCCCTCCAACGAGTACAACCAGTCCTGGGCCTCGGGCTTCGGCGTTCGCTTGCTGAACCGCCTGGTGGAAGAGCATTACGAAGCCCGCTGAGGTGGCGGAGGTTCTCTTCTATCACCTGACGGAAAGCCGTCTCGAGGAGGCCCTGCCGGACCTTCTCGAGCGCTCGCTGGCGCGCGGATGGCGCGCGATCGTGCAGACGGTCACGACCGAGCGGCGGGACGCGCTGGACCAGCATCTCTGGGTCTATCGGGAGGATAGCTTCCTGCCGCATGGCACGGATGCCGATAGTTCAGGCGCGCTTCAGCCGATTCTTCTGACCACCGAGCCCGAGCAGCGGGCCAACGATCCGCATGTGCGCTTCATGGTGGAAGGGGCGGTACCCGCCAGTCTCGACGGCTGCGAGCGCGGCGTCTATCTTTTCGACGGACATGACGGCGAACAGGTGGCTTCCGCCAGAGCGCGCTGGACAGCGGAGAAATCCGCCGGCCACACGGTCACTTACTGGCAACAAACGGAAGATCGTCGTTGGGTAAAGAAAGCGTAGCCTGACGCACGGTCCCGAACTGGATCGGATCGTGGACGGGCGCGTCATGCTTGTCCACGAAGGCCAGAACCGCTTCGGCATAGCCTTCCGGGTCTTCCAGCGGGGCGGAATGGCCGACATCGGGCAGGACGACCAGGCGCGCGCCGGGAATGGTGCGCGCCAGATATTCCGTGTGCCGGCGGCTGATGGCCTCGTCATGATCCCCGATCACGATTTCCGTGGGAACACGGATCGACCGCAGATCATCCGCCGTGAAGTTCGGCTCGTTGGCCCAGAGCGCTTCGATCTCGTCCGAAATATCGTCATAATGCTTGAGTTCGGGCACAACGGCCGTCGCGGGATCGTAATCCTTCACGCCGTCCGGCGTGGCGTTCGCAGCCTGAATGAAGATGCGCGACAAACGCTCGGGATGCTTCATCGCGAGATCGAGCCCGATAATGCCGCCGTCGCTCCAGCCGACGAGATCGGTGCGCTCGATCCCGAGCGCATCCAGAAGCTCGAGATAGTCCTCCGCCATCAGATCGTAGGTGATGGGATCGCTGGTGCGCGTCGAGCGGCCCTGGCCCCGGCTGTCGGCCAGAATGATCATGTGATGGGCCGACAGAGCTTCGATTTGCGCGCGCCACACACGACTGTCTGACAAGCCGCCATGGATGAGCAGGATCGGCGAGCCGCGTCCATAGACGCGGAAGAACATCTCGATGCCGTTCACGGCCGCGTAGCCGGTCTGATTCGGCATCGGTCCGTTGACAAACGGACGCGGCGCGCTCGTGGCCGGAACGGCTGCGACAAACAGGGCGATCGAAAAGGTCGCTATGGATCGAAGCATGGCATAACCCCGAGTCGACCGCGCCACCGAGGCATGTCGTACGGGCGCTGAACGGGAGAATTAAAGGGCGGTTCCCTCCCGCTCAAGCTTTAGCAACCAGAGCTTGCCTTAACTTTTCGCAACTTAGCCCTTGTTAAGGATTTTACCCATCTGCCATCGCAGCGTCATGTTCGCTCGAAAGCTCGAGCCATTCGCCCTCGCATTTCTCCAGCGTACGCTCGGCATTGGCTTTCTGCTTGGCGAAATCGGCGGCCTTGGCCGGGTCTTTGGTGTAGAGAGCGGGATCGCCCAGCTTGCCGTCGAGCTCGGCGATCGTCTGCTGCAAGCGGCCCATCTGAATTTCCAGAGTGGAGATCTTCTTCTTGAGCGGCTTCAGCGCTTCGCGCTTTTCGGCGGCCGCGCGGCGCTGGTCCACCTTCGACACGGTAGCCGGTACATCCGCGACGGCGACAAGTTCGCCCTGATTGCCGCCGGCCGTGCGGGCGCCGGAGAGGATCAGCTTCTTGTAGTCTTCCAGATCGCCGTCGTAGCGTGAGACGGTGCCGTCGCCCACGATCCAGAGCCGATCCATCGTCGCCTCGACCATGTGCCGGTCGTGGCTGATGAGGATGACCGCGCCTGAATAGTCGTTCAAGGCGTGAACGAGACTCTCGCGTGCTTCGATGTCCAGGTGGTTGGTCGGCTCGTCCAAAATCAGAAGGTTCGGCGCGTCCATGGTGGCGAGGCCCATGAGGAGGCGGGCCTTCTCGCCGCCCGACAGGCTGTCGGCCACCGTGTCCATCTTCTGCGTCGGCAGGCCCATCTGCGCGACGCGCGCGCGGACCTTGGCTTCGGGCGCATCGGGCATGTGCCGGCGCACATGCTGCACGGCGGTCTCGTTGGGGCGCAGATCGTCGATCTGATGCTGCGCGAACATCGCGATCTTCAGGCCGGGGGCGCGTGTGATCGACCCGCTCTGTTCCCTCAATCGATCGGCGATCAGCTTGGCGAAGGTGGATTTGCCGTTGCCGTTCGCACCGAGCAGCGCGATCCGGTCGTCCGCGTCGATCCGCAGGTTCAGATTTCGCAGGATCGAGCGCTCGGCCGAATAGCCGACCGAGACGTTCTCCATCCGAATGATCGGGGAGGCGAGGATCTTCTCCGGCTCGGGAAAGACGAAGGGCGTCACATGCTCTTCGACGATCGCTTGTAGCGGCTTCATCCGTTCCAGCGCCTTGAGGCGGGATTGGGCCTGACGCGCCTTCGTCGCCTTGGCGCGGAAGCGCTCCACGAAGGCTTCCATATGCTTGCGGGCCGCGTCCTGCTTGACGATGGCCTTTTGCAGAAGCTCCAGCTTCTCGGCGCGCTGGCGCTCGAAACTATCGTAATCGCCACGATAATAAACGAGCTTCTTCTGATCGAGATGCACGATGGCGTTGACGGCGTTGTTCAGAACGTCGCGATCATGACTGATGATCAGAACCGAATAGGGATAACGCGAGACGAAATTCTCAAGCCAGAGCGTGCCTTCGAGATCGAGATAGTTGGTCGGCTCGTCCAGAAGCAGAAGGTCGGGCCGCGAGAAGAGAACAGCCGCGAGCGCGACGCGCATCCGCCAGCCGCCCGAGAAGCTCCCGACAGGGCGCGCCTGCGCCTGCGCGTCGAAGCCGAGGCCCGACAGGATGGAGGCGGCGCGCGCTTCGGCCGAATGGCTTTCGATGTCGGCGAGCCGCAGATGGATATCGGAGATGCGGTCGGGGTCACTGGCCGTCTCGGCCTCGGCCAGAAGCGCCACGCGTTCTTCATCGGCCTTCAGGACGATTTCGAGAAGCGACTCGTGCGTGCCCGGCGCTTCCTGCGCCACCTGGCCGATCCGCGTTCCTCGGGGGATCGAGACGCTGCCCGTCTCGGAGGCGAGTTCGCCGGTGATGACCCGAAACAAGGTCGACTTGCCTGCGCCGTTGCGGCCGACGAGCCCCACCTTGGTCCCGCTCGGGATCATCAGGCTGGCATGGTCAATCAGAAGGCGTCCCGCGACGCGGGCGGACAAGTCGTTGATCTGAAGCATGGGGCGCTTTTGCCATGTTTGGCGCCCCGGCGAAAGAGTCCCTCAGTCCCGCCCGGTTTCGCGCTGGAAGGCGATCAGATCGAGGCCGGGCGCCTCCAGCCCAAAGCCGGTGAGAACGGCATGGGCCTGCCCGCGATGATGGGTCTGGTGGTTGAAGAGATGAAACAGCGCCGGGCCGAGCCGGCCGGAGACCTCTACCGGCCGTGTGATCGGCGTGTAGCGGAACTCACCGGCCAGCCGCGCCTCGTCCAGCGAAGCGATATAGCGTTCGATCCTGGCATCTTCGCTCACGCGCGCTTCGTGCAGCGGCTCGAACTTTTCGAAGAGAACCGCGTCGAGCCGATCGGGCGCGTCCCCTTCGCCGGTGAAACGGCGCATCCAGATGCGGTCGGTGGCCAGGAGGTGATTGAGCGTCCCCCGCATGGAGCGAAAGAACACGCCCCGATCCTCGGCGAAGCGCTCCGGCCCGAGCGCCGCGGCGGCCTGGAACAGGCGCGCATTGGCCCAGCTGTTATAGGCGGCAAACGTCATCAGCTGTTCGTGATACATAGGCTGATCCCATCCCGGAGGCAGGCTATGGTTCTAGCACTTTACGAACTTGTCGGGCGCGATTCGCAGCGTCCTTTCTCGCCTCATTGCTGGAAGGCGCGCCTGGCGCTGACGCACAAGGGGCTGTCGTTCGAGAGCCGCCCTGTGTCTTTCACAGGGGTCGCAACGGTCGAGAACGGGACCGGACGCACCGTACCCGTGCTGCGCGACGGCGACGAGGTGGTGCAGGACAGTTTCGCCATCGCCCTTTATCTCGACCGCGCCTATCCCGACCGTCCGTCGCTGTTCGGCGGCGAAGCTGGCGAGGGCGTGACGCGCTTCGTGGAAAGCTGGTCGCAGCGCACGATCCACCCCTACATCGCCTCGGTCGCCATTCTCGACATTCACCACGTGCTGGACGAAGAGAACCGCGCTTTCTTTCGCGCCAAGCGCGAAGCCGCTTTCGGTCGGCCGCTGGAGGCGGTTCAGGATGGGAGAGAAGCCGAGAAGCTCGCCGCGTTCCGTCGCTCGCTGGAGCCGCTTCGCGCCACGCTCCAGAAGCAGTCTTTCATCGGCGGGGCCGAGCCGCGCTTTGCCGATTACATCGTCTTCAGCGCCTTCCAATGGCTCCGTATCGTTTCGACCTTCCAGGTGCTGGAGGCGGGCGATCCCGTGGCGGACTGGTTCGAGCGCTGCCTCGATCTTCATGGCGGGGAAGGGCGCTCGGTTTCGGCCGCGTGACCGCGCGTCCTTGCCGAGGCGCGGGGCCGCCGCTATAGAGCGGCCGATCCTCCAACTCTCCAGGGAATAGAGCCGATGGCGATCGAACGTACCTTCTCCATGATCAAGCCTGATGCGACCCGTCGCAATCTGACCGGCGCGATCACCAAGATGCTGGAAGAGGGTGGCCTTCGCGTCGTCGCTTCCAAGCGCGTGTGGATGAGCCGCCGCGAGGCGGAAGGCTTCTACGCCGTCCACAAGGAACGCCCCTTCTTCGGCGAGCTGGTCGAGTCCATGTCGGCCGGCCCGACGATCGTGCAGGTGCTGGAAGGCGAGAACGCCATCTCGCGCAATCGCGAGCTGATGGGCGCGACCAACCCGGCCCAGGCCGCCGAGGGCACGATCCGCAAGGTTCATGCGCTGTCGATCGGCGAGAACTCGGTGCATGGTTCGGACGCCGCCGAGACCGCCAAGGAAGAAATCGCCTACTGGTTCTCCGAGACCGAAATCGTCGGCTGATCCAGCCCGAACGATCCGTCTTGACGACGCCGGCCTTCGGGCCGGCGTTTTCGTTTGAGACGACGGATCGTCAAAGGCGATGCCAGCGGTCGGCGGCGTGGTCGTCCGTGTCCTTCGCCTCGACCCAGCCGCCCGTCGTGCCGTCCTTCAGATGCTCGCGTTTCCAGAACGGGGCACGCGTCTTCATGAAGTCCATCACGAAGCTCGCCGCCTCGAAGGCCGCGCCGCGATGGGTCGAGGCGCAGGCGACGAAGACGATCTCCTCGCCGGGGCGAACGAGCCCGTAGCGGTGGATGCAGGCAATGCGCGACAGGGACCAGCGCTCGCGCGCCTCAGTCGCGATCCGCGCGATCTCGCGTTCGGCCATGCCGGGATAATGTTCGAGTTCGAGGGCGGAGAGGCGTCCCTGCTCATCCCGGCAATAGCCCGTGAAGGTCACGACCGCGCCGGCATCACCATCGGGTGCGAAGGCGGCCATTTCGGCTGCGAGGTCGATTCGCTCCGATCGGACGGAAACCGCGACCGCACTCATCTCAGCCGCCCGTCATGGGCGGGAAGATCGCGACCTCGCTGCATTCGCCGAGCGGTTCGGAATGCTCGGCATGTTCCTGATCGAGCGCCACGCGCACGGTTTCGGGTGCTTGAAGCGCATTGGCGTAGTTTTCGCCGCGCCCTTTGAGCCAGTGCAGAAAATCCTTCACCGTGACCACACCGGCGGGAAGCGCGATCTCCTCCTCGTCGAGGCCGACGCGCTCACGAATCCAGGCGAAATAAACGACTTTCATGTCCCATCCTCGTTCTGGCCGCCGGAGGCCGGAAGGGCCTTGGCGAGGGGTTACACGTCGATATGGCGCAGCCCCGCGCGAAAGTAATCGTAGCCGGTGTAGAGCGTGATGATCGCGCTGATCCAGAGAAGCACGATGCCGGATTTGGTGATGAACGGCACCAGCGCGTCGCCTGCGGGGCCGGCCAGCAGGAAGGCAATGGCCACCATCTGCGTCGCGGTCTTCCACTTGGCGAGGCGCGTCACCGGGACGGAGACCTTCAATTCTGCCAGATATTCGCGAAGGCCTGAGACAAGGATTTCGCGGCAGAGAATCACGATCGCCGCCCAGATCGTCCATCCCGCGATCGTGCCGTCGGCGGCCAGCAAGAGGAGGGCGGCCGCCACGAGAAGCTTGTCGGCGATCGGGTCCAGCATCCGGCCGATGGTCGAGGTCTGCTGCCAGGCGCGGGCGAGATAGCCGTCGAGCCAGTCCGTGACGCTTGCGACAACGAAAAGGCCGAGCGCCCACCAACGTGCGGCGTCCGAACCATGCAGCTTTCCTTCCACGAAGAAGCAGAGAACCACGAGCGGCACGGCGACGATTCGCGCGTAGGTCAGAATATTGGGAAGGTTCAGCGCCTTGGAGGCCATGAGTTCGGTCCGGTTCGGATGGGCGGCAGAATGCGAATGCGGCTGCCATGGGCTTGCTGATCGCCTGTTCAAACGCGGCGGCGGGCCTGCGTCAACATCGCCGCCCGCCTTTTGCGGCTGGATCGGTCGATTCCCGGCCGCGATAGGTCATTGTCGCTCGTGGAAATGATCGTAGATCGTCTTGGCCATGGCCGCCGAAATACCCTCGACCTTCAGGAGATCGTCGAAGGCGGCGCGCGACACGGCCTTGGCGGTTCCGAAATGATGCAGAAGCGCCCGCTTGCGCGAGGGTCCGATGCCGCCGATCTCGTCCAGCGGATTGGCGGTCAGCTCCTTCTTGCGCTTGGCCCGGTGCGTGCCGATGGCGAAGCGATGGGCCTCGTCGCGAAGCCGCTGCACGAAATAGAGAACGGGGTCGCGCGGGGGCAGGGAGAAGGGATCGCGGCCCTGAACGATAAAGCGCTCGCGCCCGGCATCGCGATCGACACCCTTGGCGACGCCGATCGTCGTCACCTTGTCGGCGATGCCGAGTTCGTCCAGGATCTTGCGAACGGCCGAAATCTGCCCCTTGCCGCCGTCCACCAGCACGAGGTCGGGCCAAGCCGGCATCTCGGCGCTGGCCAGCGCCTCTTCCGCGCTTTCGCCCTCAGTCGGCTGGAGCGTGGGCGCGGGGCCCGCGTCGCCATGCTCCTTCAGAAGGCGCGAGAAGCGCCGGGTCATGACCTCGCGCATCATGCCGAAATCGTCGCCCGGCGTGATGTCGGTGCCTTTGATGTTGAACTTGCGATACTGATTCTTCGCAAAGCCCTGCGGTCCGGCGACGATCATCGCGCCGACGGCATTGGTGCCCATGATGTGCGAATTGTCGAAGACCTCGATCCGGCGTGGAACCTGTTCGAGGCCGAACGTCTCCTTCAGGCCCGCCAGAAGCCGCGCCTGCGACGAGGTTTCGGCGAGCCGGCGGCCCAGCGCCTCGCGCGCATTGGCGGTCGCGTGGTCCACCAGGTCCTTCTTCTCGCCGCGCCGGGGCACGGCGATCTGAACGCGCCGACCCGCCTTGGTCGCCAACGCTTCGGCCAGCACCGGGCCATCCTCTACCTCCACCGGGAGAAGAACCAGCGAGGCGGGCGGCTTGTCGTCGTAGAACTGCGATAGAAACGCGCCCAGGACCTCGCCGGGCTCCAGGGTGGAGTCGGCCTTCGGGAAATAGGCCCGGTTGCCCCAGTTCTGCCCTGTGCGGAAGAAGAAGACCTGAATGCAGGTCAGGCCGCCTTCCTGATGGATGGCGAAGACATCGGCTTCCTCGACGCCATGCGGGTTGATGCCCTGATGGCCCTGGATATGGGCCAGCGCTGAGAGGCGATCGCGAAACACCGCCGCGCGCTCGAAATCGAGATCCTCCGCCGCTTCCTGCATCGCGCCGGCGATGGCCTGCTTCACCTGATTGGAGCGCCCCGACAGGAAGCCCTTCGCATCGTTGACGAGGCTCGCATAGTCTTCCAGCGAGACTTCGCGGGTGCAAGGGCCGGAGCAGCGCTTGATCTGATAAAGCAGGCAGGGGCGCGTGCGCGTCTCGTAGACCGAATCCGTGCAGGTGCGCAGGAGGAAGGCGCGCTGGAGTGAGGCCACCGTTCGCCCGACCGCGCCGCCTGAGGCGAAGGGTCCGAAATAGCTGCCCTTTCGCGAGCGCGCGCCGCGATGCTTGAAGATGGCCGGTGCCTCGTGATCGTCGGACACGAGAATATAGGGAAAGGACTTGTCGTCCCGCATCAGGACGTTGAAGCGCGGCCGCAGGCGCTTGATCAGATTGGCTTCGAGAAGCAGCGCCTCGGTCTCGGTGCGCGTCGTCACGAATTCCATGTGCCGGGTCGCGCGGATCATCCGCATGATCCGGTTGGTATGGCCGGCCATCCTCGTGTAGCTCGCGACGCGCTTCTTCAGCGACTTCGCCTTGCCGACATAGAGAACCTCATTGGCCTCGTCGAACATGCGATAAACGCCGGGGCTGTTCGGCAACTGCTTCTGGAAGGCCGCGATCAGATCGGCGCCCACCAGCGTCTGATCGACGTCGCGCCCGCCATCGTCCCATTCGATCGCGGCGACCAGGCTGGCGGCCGACGAAGGATCGGCCGCGATCTCCGCGTCCAGCTCTTCACCAAAACCGTCCTCGTCGTCGTCATCGATCTCGGGGGTCAGATCATCCATCATGTCGTCTTCGCTGCCAAAGCGCGGTGCGAGCCCGCGCCCCTTGTGTCGCATGGCGGTGCGCCATCGCCGCCGGGTTCGGCCGTTCGGCACGCCGTCTCCTTATATGATTCCTCGCTCGCCCAATGGGAGGGGTATGATGGCGGCTTGAGGGCGACGAGGGGTCCCGCTTGTGGCGACCGTCGTGTCGGATATGCCGGAGAGTGTCACCCCGCTGCAATTGGCGGCGGCGCCGACTCGCGCTTATATCGTCTGGAGCGGTACGGCAGGATGTCAATCGTCCAGCTGCGGCATTTTGGCGAAACGCGAAGTTTGCTGAAACGCAACGTTTGCCGGGACGTGAAGTTTGGGAACGCGCCGTTCAAGCAGGCGTTGGCTCAGACAAGGTCGATCAATCGGTGGCGATGAAGCCGCCTGGGATGGAGTGGGTTCGATGAAGGTGTTCGGCGCCTTTGCGCTTGGCGCGACGCTGATGATCCTGACCCCGGCGGCGCAAGCGGCCGATGCGGTGCTGCCCGAGGCACCGGCGCCCGCAGCGCCGGCTCCTTCCGTCTACACATGGTCCGGCCCTTATGCCGGCGGTTTCGTCGGTTATAATTTTGCGCATTTCGACCAGACCGGCGGCGCAAGCTACAATGGCGAAGGCGCGGTCGGCGGCGTCTATGCCGGCTATAGCCTTCAGACCGAACGCTTCGTCTATGGTCTCGAAGCCGATATCGGCGCATCGGATGTGAACGCGGGCGGCTTCAATGTCGCGACGGGCGTTCCGATTTCGAGCGACTCCACGGCGTTCGGCTCGCTGCGCGCGCAGGTCGGCATCGCCTATGATCCGATCCTGCTTTTCGCGACCGGCGGTCTTGCGGTCTCGAATCAGGAATTGACCCTTCGCGGGCTGACCGACGATCAGACCCATCTGGGATACACGGTCGGCGCGGGTGTCGAGGCCAAGCTCGCCAAGGGTGTCACCTCGCGGGTCGAATATCGCTATTCCGACTTCGGCGAGAAGACTTATGATCTCGGAAACGTTGCGATCTCGTCGGGCTTCGACGAGCACTCGATCCGGGCCGGCCTCGGCGTGAAGTTCTGAAAATCCACGCACTGGAAACGAAAACGGCGCCGAAAGGCGCCGTTCGCATGTCGGGGATTTCTTAACTCAAGCCGCAGGTTTCATCGCTTCATAGGCCGGGTTCGCGGCGTAGAAGGCTTCGAGCCAGCGCACGAGCCCGGGGTTCTTCTCTTCGAAGGTGCCGGGATAGCGAAGCTGAATCCAGCCGAGATCGCTCGCGACCGCGAAATGCGCCAGACTGGGCTCGGCCGGCAGATGGGCGAGGTCGCCCTCCAGAACGTCCAGGGCGCGGTGCGCCCGGCGCCATTGCTTGTCGACCCAGGGCTGATGCCGCTTTTCTTCCGGGCGATAGCGCACTTCATAGAGCGTCGCCATCACGGCTTCGGTTAGCCCGTCCGCCAGCGCCTCGATACGCTTGCACAGCGTCCAGGCTTCCAGCCCTTGCGGGATCAGGAGATTGCCGCTCACCCGGTCGAGATACTCGCAGATCACGCGGCTGTCGTAGAGCGTCGAGCCGTCGTCCAGTTCCAGCGCCGGGATCTTGCCGATCGGATTTGTGCGCAGAAGGTCGTCGCCCTCAGCACTCGTATCCGTCGAGACGCAGTCGAGTTCGATCCCGCACAGATGCGCGGACATGCGAACCTTCGACGAGTAGGGCGAAGGCTTGGAGTAGAGAAGGCGCATGGGAGCTCCCGTTAGAAGCGGCGAAGCGATTCACAATTCGCGCCGTACACCTTCCAGGGGTCGAGGCCAAGGAAGCAACCTTCCGCGCGCCAGCTGACGCCGGCAAAACCCATCGGATGTTCGATGACATAATAGATGGTGCGGCGCTCGCCCGACGAGATCAGCGCCGTGCCCTGGCAGTAGCGGCGCTCGATCAGCTTGTGGCCACCCTTGGGCTGGTAGGACTTCTCGAACAGGTTGGAGAATTCCACGACCTGGAGCGCCGCGTGAACGGTGTTCGGCGTGCCATATTCGAACTGATCTTCGACCTGCGCCAGAACGCTCGGGTCTTCGCAGCTTGGCACGAGCGCCGTCGTCGTCACGACCACGGGGGGCGCTTCGACATAATCGGCAGCCAATGCGGGGGCAACGCCGGATGTGGCGACGGCGAGGCTGAGGGCGGCGGAAAGGCGTCGGCGCATGGTGCGGCTTCCTCGAATGCGGGCGGAGTGGCGCGCGAGAATCATCGTTTGGCCACCATATTGCACCGAATCACTCTTCGGCCAGCACACGGACGCCACATTCCGCTTGTGTCGAGGTTTGCAGGACAGGTTGAAGCAAGCTCATGAGCGCCTTCGCCTCTTCGGCAAAGGTGAAGGGTGGGTTGACGACGACAAAGCCGGTGCCGACCAGCGGCTCGTCCGGCCCAAAGGGCTCGCGCCAGAAATCGGCCGCCACGATATTGGGTATGCCGCTATCGCGCAGCAGGTCGTGAAAGCGCCCGTACTGCGCCGGACGCTTCAGCGGATACCAGATGGCGTAGATGCCGCCCGGCCAGCGCGCATGGGCACGCTGCAATTGCTCGACGATTGTCTCGATCTCGTCCGTCCGCTCGAAGGGCGGATCGATGAGGACGAGCCCGCGCTTTTCCTTCGGCGGCACATGAGCCCCGAGGGCCAGCCAACCGTCGAGTTCGATCGTCTTCACCTGCACATCGCCTGCGAATTGCTCGGCGAGGGCGGCGGCATCGACCGGGTGAAGCTCGTAGGCGCTGAGCCGGTCTTGCCGACGCAGGAGATGGCGCGCGATCAGAGGCGAGCCGGGATAGGCGTCCGGTCCGAACCGCGCCCGCGTGTCTTCCACGGCCGCGCGATAGTCGGCCAGAAGCGGATCGTCCCAGGCGGGCGAGGCGATCAGCCGATCGATGCCTTCCGCCCCTTCGCCGGTGCGCTGCGCCTCGTCGCCCGACAGATCGTAGAGCCCGCGGCCGGCATGGGTGTCCATGACGCGGAAGGGCTTCTCCTTGCGCTGGAGATAGCGGATCAGCGAGCAGAGCAGGGCGTGTTTGACGACATCAGCGAAATTGCCGGCATGAAAGGCGTGGCGGTAGTTCACGTCGATTTCTTTCGCGTTTGAGGACGCTCTGTTCACCCGTTCGATGCCGCGATGCGGAACCCGAGCACCTATCTCCCCGTCTGGTACCTGAAACTGCGCTCTGCGCAAAATTCCAGACAAGGAACCGTCGATGGCCCCGTCCAAGATTTTCGAACCCTTCGACCTCGGTCCGCTGCATCTCTCCAACCGCACCGTCATGGCGCCGCTGACCCGCTCGCGCGCCACGTCCGACGGCGTGCCCAAAGAGATGCATGTCGAATATTATCGCCAGCGCGCCGGGGCGGGTCTGATCATTTCCGAGGCGACCAACATCTCCGTCGAGGGACGCGGCTATGCCTGGACGCCCGGCATCTATTCGGACGAGCAGGTCACGGCCTGGAAGAAGGTGACCGACGCCGTTCATGCCGAGGGCGGCAAGATCGTGCTCCAGCTCTGGCATGTCGGGCGCATCTCACACCCGGACCTCCAATCGAACGCCCAGCTGCCGGTCGCACCGTCCGCCGTCAAGCCGAGCGGCAAGGCCTTCACGGAGGAGGGCTTTAAGGATCATGTCGAGCCTCGCGCGCTGGAGGAGAGCGAACTCCCGCGCCTGATCCAGGATTATGTGCGCGCCACGCGCAACGCCCGCGCCGCCGGTTTCGACGGGGTCGAGGTGCACTCAGCCAATGGCTATCTGCTGGACCAGTTTCTGCGGGACGGCACCAACACGCGCACGGACCGCTATGGCGGCTCGATCGAGAACCGGATGCGCTTTCCGCTCGAGGTCGTGGACGCCGTCGTGGCGGCCTGGGACAATGAGCATGTCGGCATCCGCATTTCGCCGGTCACCGTCATGGGCGGCTCCAGCGAGAGCGATCAGCAGGGCCTCTTCAATGCCTATGTCGAGGAACTCGACAAGCGCGGCCTTCTCTACCTCCATGTGATCGAAGGGCAGACCGGCGGCGACCGCGACAAGGACGGCTTCGACTATCACGCCCTGCGCCAGCGCTTTCACGGCACCTATATGGGCAATAACGAGTATGATATCCCCCTCGCCCAACAGCGTCTCGAGGCCGGCGAGATCGATCTCGTGTGCTTCGGAAAGCTGTTCATTTCCAATCCCGATCTCGTCACGCGCATCCGCCTCGGCGCGCCGCTCAACGATTGGGACAAGGACACGTTCTATGGCGGCGACGAGCACGGCTATACGGACTATCCCTCGCTGACCCCCGAGGAACAGGCGCGCTACGGGCAGGCGGCCTGAGGCAGGCTCCGAGGTCGGCCCATGGCGGGCCGGCCTCACGCAGTTTGATGCCTCGCATGTCGAAAATGAATTGGGGCCGGGCTCGGTGCGTGCGATAGGATCGCGCCATGAACCAGCACGTCACGCCCCGCACCGGCTTCACCGCCTGTCCCCACGATTGCCCCTCGACCTGCGCGCTCGAAGTGGAAATCCTCGCGCCCAACCGCATCGGCCGCGTGCGCGGGGCGGAGGGGAACAGCTACACTGCCGGCGTGATCTGCGCCAAGGTCGCCCGCTATGCCGAGCGCGTGCATCATCCCGACCGCCTCCTGAAGCCGCTTCAGCGGGTCGGCGCCAAGGGCGAGGGCCAGTGGCGCGAGATCGGCTGGGACGACGCGCTCGACCTCGTGGCCGAGAAGTTCTTGGCGGCCGAGGCGCGCTATGGCTCGGAAGCCGTCTGGCCCTATTATTACGCGGGCACGATGGGCCTCGTGCAGCGCGACGGCATCAACCGCCTGCGCCATGCCAAGCGCTATAGTGGCGAATTCGGCTCCATCTGCACCAATCTCGCTTGGACGGGTTTCGTGGCGGGCACCGGCCGGCTGGCGGGCGTCGATCCGCGCGAAATGGCCAAATCCGACTGCGTGGTGATTTGGGGCACGAACGCGGTGGCGACGCAGGTCAATGTCATGACCCATGCCGTGCGCGCCCGGAAGGAGCGCGGCGCGCCGATCGTCGTGATCGACATCTACGATAACCCGACCATGAAGCAGGCCGATATCGCGCTGAAGCTGCGGCCCGGCACGGACGGGGCGCTGGCCTGCGCCCTCATGCATATCGGCTTTCGCGACGGCACGGCCGACCGCGCCTATCTCGCGCAGTATGGCGACGACCCGGCCGGGCTGGAGGCGCATCTCCAAAGCCGCACGCCGGAATGGGCGAGCGCCATCACAGGCCTGTCGGTCGAGGAGATCGAGGGTTTCGCCGCCCTGATCGGGCGCACCCAGCGCACGTTCTTCCGGCTCGGCTACGGCTTCTCGCGCCAGCGCAACGGCGCGGTCGCCATGCATGCCGCGCTCTCGGTGCCGACCGTCTATGGCCATTGGCAGCATGAGGGCGGCGGTGCCTTCCACAACAACGGTGCCCTCTGGCGCTTCGATAAGGCGCTGATCGAGGGGCTTGGCGACGAGGACCCGTCCATCCGCTATCTCGACCAGTCCCGCATCGGCGCGGTCCTGACGGGAGACAAGGGCGCGCTGGCCGGCGGGCCGCCGGTGACGGCGATGATCGTGCAGAACACCAATCCGGCCAATGTCGCGCCCGAGCAGCGCGATGTCGTGCGCGGTCTCCTACGCGAGGATCTTTTCGTCGCCGTCCACGAGCAGTTCATGACGGATACGGCGCGCCTGGCCGATCTCGTGCTGCCGGCGGCAACCTCGATGGAATATGACGACATCTATCGCGGCGGCGGCCAGAGCCATATCCTGTTCGGGCCGAAGCTGATCGAGGCGCCCGAGACCGTGCGAACCAACCATTTCGTGGTGGAGGAACTCGCCAAGCGCCTCGGCGTCGCGGATCGGCCGGGCTTCGGTATGAGCGAGCGCGAGCTGATCGACGATCTTCTGCGTCGCAGCGGCTATGAGGGGCTGGCGCATCTGGAAGCCGAACGTTGGCTCGACGTGCAGCCGGGCTTCGAGGAGGCGCATTATCTCGCCGGCTTCGCGACCGCCGACCGTCGCTTCCGCTTCCGCGTCGATTGGGCGAGCCTTTCGGCGCCCGATCGCCCGCCGGAAAGCATGGGATTGCTCGGGCCAATCGAAAAGCTGCCGAGCTTTCCCGACCATGCGGCCTTGATCGAAGAAGCCGACGCGGAGCACCCGTTCCGGCTGGCGACGCCGCCGGCCCGTCAGTTCCTGAACTCCACCTTCGCGGAAACGGAAGGCTCGCGAAAGCGCGAGGGTAAGCCCGAACTCAAGATGCACCCGGACGACGCCATGCGGCTCCGGCTGGAGGATGGTCAGCGCGTCGAGATCGGCAATCGGCGCGGCGATATCGTCCTTGTGCTCAAGATCGACGCGGCGACCAAGCCCGGCGTTCTGATCCATGAAGGGCTCTGGCCGAACGGGGCTTTCGAGCGCGGCGAAGGGATCAACGTGCTGACCGGAGCGGACCCGGCCGCGCCCTTCGGAGGCGCGGCCTTTCATGACAATCGCGTCTGGCTGCGAGCGCTTTAGACGCTGGGCAAGTTCTTGCGGGCGTCGAGGGCCGACATCAGGAGGCCGACGCCCGACGAGAGAAAGGAAATGCCGAGGAACACACCGATCGCCCAGACGGCCGTTCCCGGCAGACCCAGAACGATCATGAGCGCGAGCGCGACATTGAGAACGCCCGAGGCGATCAGGAGCACATGCCGGCTGGTCGAATCTTTGACAGCGCCGGCGATCGAAAAGCTCGCGATGCCCACCAGCAGGAAGTAGAGAGCCAGCACCCAGGTCAGCGTGACAGCGCCGGCCATCGGGTTCCAGAGAATGACCCCGCCGAGCAGCACCGACAGCACGGCCAGCAGAATGTGGGACCAGAAGCCCGGCGCGTTGCGGGCGCGGATGGCGGACACGAGGCCCACCGCGCCGCCCAGCAGCATCAGCCATCCGAAGAAGATCGTCGAAGCCAGCGTCGCGGCAAATGGCACGACGAGCGCGAGGATGCCGACGACACAAAGCAAGCCACCTTGGAAGGCGTAGAACTTCCAGTGATCATGCAGGAAGCGCTGCATCGGCGCGGTGTCCTGGCGGAATGTGCCGGACGAGGAAAAGTCAGGGAGCGAAACCATGTGAACCTCCTTTGTGCGACATCTCGACGCATAAATGGAGTGCCGGCCAAGGAGGTTCCGCCCGGGCTTGTGAAGCTTTGTTAATGCTCCAGCAGAAGGGCTTGGCCGCCGACCGAGAGAAGCGCCGGGGCCTTCGCATCGCTGGGCTTCGGCGTGAAGTGCGAACTCGCGCCCTCCATGGAGACGCCGCCTGAGGCGAAGAGCGCGAGGCTCTCGACATAAAGCCGATGCTCGACAGGGATCAGCCGCGCGGCGAGGTCGTCCGGCGTATCGCCGGGTCGCACCGGCACGACGGCCTGCCCGATGATCGGACCTTCATCCATGATTTCGGTGACGAAATGGACCGTGCAGCCATGCAGCCGGGCACCCGCTGCAATGGCGCGCTCATGCGTGTGCAGGCCAGGGAAGAGCGGCAGGAGCGAGGGATGAACGTTGATCATCCGCCCGGCCCAGCGCGCCGTGAAGGCCGGCGTCAGAAGTCGCATATAGCCGGCAAGGCAGATGATGTCCGGCTGCGCGCGCTGCAGCGCGGCGTTGACCTCGGCCTCGTGCGCCTCGCGTGACGAGAAAAGCTTGTGATCGACGGCGACGGCCTCGATGCCCGCCGCGCGAGCGGTCTCCAGCCCTTGCGCCTCGGGGCGGTTCGACAGGACAAGAACGATCTGGGCGGGGTAGTCGGGGCGTCCCGCCGCTTCGAGCAGCGCCTTCATGTTGGAACCGCGTCCTGAGATCAGGACCGCGACCCGCTTGCGAGCCCCTTCGGTCAAAGCGCCAGCCCGCCGTTGAAGGTGACGGACTTCTCGCTCCCACGTGCCAGAATGCGGCCGAGCGACACGACGCTTTCGCCTTCGCTCTGGAGAATGGCCGCGACCGAGGCGGCTTCCGCTTGCGACACGACGACGATCATGCCGATGCCGCAATTGAAGGTGCGCAGCATCTCGGCTTCGGCAACACCGCCCTGCTGAGCGAGCCATGCGAAAACGGGCGGAACCGCGACGGCGTGAAGATCGATATCGGCGCGCAGATGATCGGGCAGAACGCGCGGAATATTCTCGGGGAAGCCACCGCCGGTGATGTGGGCGAGCGCCTTCACGCCGTTGCCGGCGCGGATGGCCGCAAGCAGCGGCTTCACATAGATGCGCGTCGGCTCCAGCAAGGCTTGTGCGAGCGTGCGGCTGGTATCGAATGGGGCAGGGGCGTCGTAAGCCGCGCCGGCCTTCTCCACGATGCGGCGCACCAGCGAATAGCCATTGGAATGGACGCCGGAGGAGGCGAGGCCGAGAATGACGTCGCCCTCGGTCAGTTCGGCGCTCGGCAGAAGTCGGCCGCGCTCGGCCGCGCCCACGGCGAAGCCGGCGAGGTCATAGTCCTTCTCGGCATAAAGGCCGGGCATCTCGGCCGTCTCGCCGCCGATCAGCGCGCAGCCGGCCTGACGGCAGCCTTCGGCGATGCCGGCGACGATCGCTTCGCCCTGCGCGGGGTCGAGCTTTCCGGTCGCGAAATAGTCGAGGAAGAAGAGCGGCTCCGCACCCTGAACCACGAGATCGTTGACGCACATGGCCACGAGATCGATGCCGATCGTGTCGTGCAGGCCGGTGTCGATCGCGATCTTCAGTTTGGTGCCGACACCGTCATTGGCCGCAACCAGGACCGGATCGGTAAAGCCGGCCGCCTTCAGATCGAACAACCCGCCGAACCCGCCGATTTCGCCGTCGGCCCCTGGACGCCGCGTCGAGCGCACCAGCGGCTTGATGCGCTGGACGAGTTCGTTGCCCGCGTCGATGTCGACGCCGGCTTCGGCATAGGTCAAACCGTTCGTGGTCTCGGCGGTCATGGCAGCGGTTCCCGTTTGGGGCGAGTTCGCACAGTCGCATCGCGCGGGCAAGACTTTCCATGCGCAAGATGGCCACGAATCTCGCCCGAAAGACGCGGTTCGTGCGCGTGGCGGCGAGGGATAGGGTTGAGGAAGGGTGAAGGACTCGTCTGCCGGGGCTGTTCCGACCGCCGCATCGTTCGAGTTTTCCCCTTTGTGCACATGCTGTCAGGCAGGGCTTGACCCGTCTTGGAGGGGCTGCCTATCTCGACAGTCGAGCGCGCCTGCCCGCCCTCTCGTCCCCGCGCGCCCCGGAGCTTCGCATCGATGGTTCATGATCGCACCAAGCTCCTGAAACGGCAGGTGCTTTTCTGGGGGCTCTCGGCTCTCGTGCTGGGTATCTGCCTTTGGCTCTTTCGGGGCATTCTTCTGCCCTTCGTCCTCGGAATGGTCATGGCCTATTTCCTGGACCCGATCGCCGATCGGTTGGAGCGCTGGGGTCTCTCGCGGCTCGCCGCAAGCCTCCTGATCCTCGTGGCCTTCGTGATCCTGATCGCGCTCGTGATCCTGATCGTGGTGCCGGTCATCAGCTCGCAGGTCGCGAGCTTCGCCGATCGCCTGCCGCAATATCTCGGGCGGCTTCAGGAACTGGCGCTTGAGCTGCGCACCGGCTCTCTGTCACGCTTCTTCAATGGCGACGATCAGACCCTTCGCCAGGATTTCCAGACCTTGGTGCGCCAGCTTTCGGGCTATACGACGGCGCTCGTCGCCTCGCTCTGGTCATCCAGTCTCGCGGTCGTCAATTTCGTCTCGCTCTTCGTCGTGACCCCCGTCGTCGCCTTCTATTTGCTGCTCGACTGGGACCGGATGATCGCCAAGATCGACGGCCTGGTGCCGCGCCAGCATGTGGCGACCGTGCGCCGTCTGGCGCGCGAGATCGACCGCGCCGTTGCCGGCTTCGTGCGCGGGCAGGGCAGCGTCTGCCTGATCCTCGGCACGTATTATGCAGTGGGCCTGACGCTGGTCGGGCTGAATTTCGGGCTCCTGATCGGCTTCTTTGCCGGCATCATTTCCTTCGTGCCCTATGTCGGCTCGGCCATCGGTCTGATCGTGGCGATCGGCGTCGCGCTCGTTCAGTTCGCGCCGGACTGGATTTGGGTCGCGGCCACGGCGGGCGTTTTCTTCACCGGTCAGTTCGTGGAGGGCAACATCCTCCAGCCCAAGCTGGTGGGCGCCTCGGTCGGGCTGCATCCGGTCTGGCTGATGTTCGCGCTCTTCGCCTTCGGCGCGATCTTCGGTTTCGTCGGGCTGCTCATGGCTGTTCCGTCCGCCGCCGCCGTGGGCGTGCTCGTGCGCTTCGCGATCCATAAATATCTCGAGAGCGAAATGTATTTTGGGCGTACGATCGAGATGTCCTCGCCGCGAGAGATCGAAAGCGGCGGCCTCGATCTCGCCCTGAAGAACCAGTTCGATCCGAAAACGGGAAAGTCCGGTTGATCGTGCGTCAGCCTTCACAGATTCCATTCGACCTCGCGCCTACGCCCTCGCTCGCGCGGGACGACCTGATCGTCGGCGAGGGAAACGCCCTGGCTGTCGAGGCGATCGACCAATGGCCGCATTGGTCTCATCCGGTGCTGCTCGTGGTCGGCCCCATCGGCTCGGGCAAGACGCATCTGGCGACCGCATGGGCCGAAGCGTCGGGCGCGAGCGTGCTTCGGGCTGGCGAGCCGGCGTCGGACCTCATCAGCCAGGCGCCTTTCGCGGTTCTGGCCGAAGATATCGACCGGGCGGGTTTCGAGCCGGAGGAGCTGTTCGCGCTTCTGAACGCCGCGCGCCTTGGCGGCGGCACCGTTCTGTTGACGTCGCGCAAGCCGGTTTCGGCCATGCCCTTTGCGCTGCCCGATCTCTTGTCGCGCCTACGCGCGGCCACGGTGACGGATCTCAGCGCGCCGGACGAGGCGCTTCTTTCGGGCGTCTTGATGAAACTTGCGGCGGATCGACAGGTCGAGTTCGATCCTCGCCTGATCGACTACGCCGTCGCGCGCATGGAGCGCTCGATGGAGGCGGCGGCCGAGCTGATCCGGCGGCTGGACATGGAAGCGCTGGCATCGAAGGAGCGGATCACGAAAACGCTGCTGCAACGCATACTCGCGGAAATGGACGTGGAAAGAAGTCGCGCGTCATGAAACAGTCGTGCGCCGCCCCTAGGGCAATCTCCGACACCTCTTTTTGACGACGGCTGACATGAGCGATTCGACCATCTCCGACAAGACCAAGAGCCGGAGCACGGTTCGCTCGCCGCGCCGCCGGAGCCCGGCGGGTGGCGATGCTATTCAGCGCGCAAACCCCGTAGATTCCGACCTCGCGGTTGCCGACGAAAATATGGTCGATGGCGGCTTCGACGACGAGCCCATGCCCGATCAGCCCTTGATGGAGGCGATCGGCATCGTTCCGGTCACGCAACCGGAGGCGCCGTCCGTTCAGAGCGAATTGCCGGCCGACCGCTATGTGAACCGGGAAATCTCCTGGCTCCAGTTCAACCGCCGTGTTCTGGAAGAAGCGCAGAATCCCGCCCATCCGCTTCTGGAGCGTGTGCGCTTCCTGTCGATCTCGGCCGGCAATCTGGACGAATTCTTCATGGTGCGCGTTGCCGGCTTGGCCGGGCAGGTGCGCGAGAAGGTGGAGGTGCGCAGTGTCGACGGGCTTCTGCCGCAGGAGCAGCTCGACCGGATTCTCGCCGAGGTTACGGCCCTTCAGGAAGAACAGCAGGCGTCTCTGGCCTCGCTGGTCAAGGATATGAAGGCCGAGCGCATCGCGATCGTGGGCGCCGGCGATCTCAAGCGCGACGATCGCGCTTGGCTGGAGCGCCATTTCAACGAGTCGATCTTCCCCGTTCTGACGCCGCTGTCGGTGGACCCGGCGCATCCGTTCCCCTTCATTCCCAATCTCGGTTTCACCATGGCCCTGTCCATGGTGCGCGAGCGCGATTCGCAGGGGATGAACGCGCTTCTGCGTCTGCCCGTCGCGCTCCAGCGCTTTGTCGAGATGCCGCCGACCGAGGCGGGCGAAGCGCGTTTCGTGCCGCTGGAAAGCGTCGTTGCGACCTTCATCTCCAAACTCTTCCCCGGCTACCGGGTGAAGGGGCAGGGCACGTTCCGTATCATCCGAGACTCGGACATCGAAGTCGAGGAAGAAGCAGAAGACCTCGTGCGCCTGTTCGAGACGGCGCTCAAGCGCCGTCGGCGCGGCTCGGTTATCCGCATCGAGTTCGACCATGTGATGCCCGAAAGCTTGCGCAATTTCGTGGCCGGCGAACTCGGCGTCGCGGAAAATCGTATCTCGGTGATGGACGGGCTGCTGGCGCTCGATTCGGTGTCGCAGATCGTCAAGCTGCCGCGCGACGATCTGAAATTCGATCCCTACATCCCGCGCTTCCCCGAGCGCATCCGTGAGCATAATGGCGACTGCTTCGCGGCCATCCGCGAGAAGGACATCGTCATCCACCACCCCTATGAGAGCTTCGACGTGGTGGTGCAGTTCCTGCGCCAGGCCGCGCGCGACCCCGACGTGGTGGCGATCAAGCAGACGCTCTACCGCACCTCGAACGACTCGCCGATCGTGCGCGCGCTGATCGACGCGGCGGAATCGGGCAAATCAGTGACGGCGCTGGTGGAGCTGAAGGCGCGCTTCGACGAGGAAGCCAATATCCGCTGGGCGCGCGATCTGGAGCGCGCGGGCGTTCAGGTCGTTTTCGGCTTCATCGAGAAGAAGACCCACTCCAAACTTTCGCTCGTGGTGCGTCGCGAAGAGGGCAAGCTGACCTCCTTCGTCCATGTGGGGACGGGCAACTACCACCCGATCACGGCGAAAATCTACACCGACCTTAGCTATTTCACGACCGATTCCGACATCGCCTATGATGTCGCGCATATCTTCAACTACATCACTGGCTATGCCGAGCCGACCGAGCTTCGCAAGCTCGCCATGTCGCCGCTGACGCTGCGCAAGCGCATCATCCAGCATATCGAAGAAGAGATCGAGCACGAGAAGGCGGGTCGTCCGGGCCAGATCTGGATGAAGATGAACTCGCTGGTCGATCCGCAGATCATCGACGCGCTCTACCGGGCGAGCCAGGCGGGCGTCGAGATCGATCTCGTGGTGCGCGGCATCTGCTGCCTCAAGCCGCGCGTGCCGGGCCTGTCCGACAATATCCGCGTGAAGTCGATCGTGGGCCGCTTTCTGGAGCACAGCCGCATCTTCTGCTTCGGCGCTGGGCATGGCTTGCCTTCGGAAAAGGCGATCGTCTACATGGGCTCGGCCGACATGATGCCGCGCAACTTGGACCGTCGAGTGGAAACCTTGATTCCGATCACCACGCCGACCGTTCACAGTCAGGTTCTGTCGCAGATCATGCTCGCCAATATTCTCGACAATCAACAAAGCTGGTCGGTTCTGGCCGATGGCACGTCGCGCCGCATTGAGCCGTCGCAAGGCGAGCAGCCGTTCAACGCCCAGCGTTATTTCATGACCAACCCGAGCCTCTCGGGTCGGGGGAAGGCCCTGAAGTCGAATGCACCCAAGCTCATCGCGAGGCAGCGTGCCGAGCACTCACGCTTCGATTGATCTCCTGCATCCGAACGGCCGGATTCCCGGCCGTTCGCCTGTGGCTGTCGTGGATATCGGATCGAACTCGGTTCGCCTCGTGATCTACGAGGGCAATGTTCGCGCCCCCACCACCTTGTTCAACGAGAAAGTGCTGAGCGGTCTGGGGCGCGGCATCGCCCAGACCAATCGGCTGGACGACAAATCGGTCGCCAGCGCCATCAGTGCGCTCAAGCGCTTCCGCGCGCTCTGCGACCAGAGCGGGGTGGAGGAAATTCATCCGATCGCGACGGCCGCCGCCCGCGAGGCGATCAACGGGCCGGACTTCGTGGCCGCCGCCGAAGCGGCCCTGCGTTGCCCCATCACCATCCTGTCGGGCGCGGACGAGGCGCATTATGCGGCCGAGGGCGTCATCGCCGGCTTCCATGCGCCGAACGGCATCGCCGGCGATCTGGGCGGCGGCAGTCTGGAGATTGTCGAAGTCGCGGACGGGCGCATCGGCAAGGGCATCACCATGCCGCTCGGTGGTCTTCGCTTGCAGGACATGTCCGGCAACGACGTGACCAAGGCGCGTGCGATCGCAGAAAACTATATGGCCGGATCGGACTTCGCAGCGGTCGCCGCCGGCCGCCCCTTCTACGCCGTGGGCGGAACCTGGCGAAACCTCTTCAAGCTGCATATGGAGCAGTCGGGCTATCCCGTTCATGTGATGCATGGCTACCGAGCCAAGGTGGCCGAGATCGAAGTCTTCCTCGCCAATGTCGCCAAAGGCGACCCCGACAAACTGCCCGGCATTGCGACCATCTCGCGCAACCGTCGCTCGCTTCTGGCCTTCGGCGCGGTCGCGATGCAGGCCGTCATCTCGCAGTTGAAGCCGTCCGAGATCGTGCTCTCGGCCTATGGCGTGCGCGAAGGTTATCTTCATTCGCGCTTGTGGGACGAGGAAAAGGCGCAGGACCCGCTTCTGGAATCGGCGCGAGAACTGTCCTTCCTGCGCTCACGCTCCCCGATCCACAACGAGGAACTGGTGGATTGGTCGACGCGCACCTTCGAGGCGCTGTCGATCGGCGAGACGCCATCCGAAGCGCGGCTGCGCAAGGCGGCCTGCCTGCTGACCGATATTTCCTGGCGCGCGCATCCCGATTATCGCGGGCGCCAGAGCCTTTCGATCATCGTCAACGCCAATATCCCGGCGGTGGATCATCCCGGCCGCGTCTATCTCGCGCTCGCCAATTACTATCGCTACGAGGGCGAGTTCGACACGAGCATTCTGGACGGCATGGGCAGCGTGGTGGAGCCGAGACTTCTCTATCTCGCGCGCGTCCTCGCCTCGCTCTTCCGCGTCAGCTATCTCCTGACCGCCGCCATGCCCGGCGTTCTCGGACGGCTGCAATGGAAGCAGGATCCGCGCGGCGGCTTCTCGCTGGTGATCCCGCGCGATCTGGAGCCGCTTCTGGGCGAGCGTCCGGAGGCGCGCCTTCAGGCCTTTTCCAAGATCGTGGAGCGCACGCTCCGGTTCGACGTCCGCTGACGCCGATTGGTTCACAAAAAAAGGCGGCTCCCGGAGCCGCCTTTTTTGTGGGGGATCAGAGCGAGACGATCTCGACCTTTCGATTGCGGTAGACGAGAGCCGTCTTGCCGGCCAGAAGTTGAAGCGCGCGTTCGCCGAACAATTCGCGTCGCCAGCCTTGCAGGGCCTGCACATCGGCCTTCTCGCCATCGACCGCGAGCTTTTCCAGATCGTCGCTGGAAGCGATGAGGCGCCCCGCGACGCCCCGCTCTTCCGTCACGATCTTCAGGAGAACACGCAGGAACTCCACCGCCGCCGCCGTGCCTTCGGGCAGGGTCGGGGGCTTCGGAATGGGCGGAAGGGCCGACTTCGGAATCGCATGGGCGCGCGCAACGGCGGCAAGCAACTCGCGGCCCGCGCTGGAACGTTCGAAGCCCTTGGAGACCGTGCGCAGGCGCGAAAGAGCCTGCTCGTCGCGCGGTTGTTGCTGAGCGATCTCGTAGAGCGCGTCATCCTTCAGGATGCGCGAGCGCGGCTGGTCCTTGGCGCGGGCTTCTCGCTCGCGCCAGGCGGCGATCTCCTTGAGGACGGCAAGTTCGATCGGCTTGCGAATGCGCAGCTTCAGACGCTTCCAGGCATCGTCCGGGTGGATATCATAGGTCGCGGGATCGCCGAGCACGGCCATCTCGTCCGCCAGCCAGTCCTCACGGCCTTCCACCTCGAGCGCCTTGGCGAGGAAACGGTAGGCATCGCGCAGAAAGGTCACGTCGCCAAGCGCATAATCCAGCTGCTCCTGCGACAGGGGGCGGCGGCGCCAGTCGGTGAAGCGGGAGGTCTTGTCGATGCGCCCCTTGGTGGTGCGCGCGACAAGCTGGTCATAGGCGATCGACTCGCCGAAGCCGCAGACCATGGCTGCGACCTGCGTGTCGAACAGCGGCTCGGGAATCAGCCCGCCGAGCTTGTGGATGATTTCCACGTCCTGGCGCGCGGCATGGAAGACCTTGAGCACCGAGCGGTCGGCCATCAGTTCGAAGAAGGGCTGAAGGTCCATGCCCTCGGCCAGCGGATCGACCAGAACGGCCAGATCGTCGGAGGCCATCTGGATCAGGCAGAGTTCCGGCCAGAAGGTCGTCTCGCGGATGAACTCCGTATCGACGGTGACGAATTCGGCCTTGGCCAGGGTGCGGCAGGCATCGGAAAGGGCGGCTGTGGTCGTAATCGGCTCCATGCTTCGATCCATAAACGAAGCGGGCGCGCAAAGGAAAGCGCGCGAACCCGCCAAACCTTGACAGGACGGGTGCTTGATGCGCTTTTCCGCGCAAAAATGGGCTGTGCCGTCGGGCGCGGTCCCCCGGCGCCTCGCGGGATCGGAGGCTGATGTAAGGGATCCTCATGCACCGCTATCGTAGCCATACCTGCGCCGCTCTCCGCCCCTCCGAGGTCGGCCAGACCGTTCGCCTGTCGGGCTGGGTCCACCGGGTGCGCGATCACGGCGGCCTGCTCTTCATCGACCTGCGCGATCATTACGGCCTGACGCAGATCGTGGTGGACCCCGAGTCCCCCGCCTTCAAGACGGCCGAGACCGTGCGCTCGGAATGGGTCATCCGCATCGACGGCGAGGTGAAGGCCCGCACGCCCGATACGGTGAACGCCAAGCTGCCGACGGGCGAGGTCGAGATTTTCGCGCGCGAGATCGAAGTGCTGGCGCAGGCACAGGAACTGCCGCTGCCGGTCTTCGGCGATCTGGAATACCCCGAAGACGTGCGCCTCAAGTATCGCTTCCTCGATCTGCGTCGTGACACGCTGCATAAGAACATCGTCAAGCGCACGCAGATCATCGCCGCCATGCGCCGCGAGATGACAGGCGCGGGCTTTGCCGAATACACGACGCCGATCCTGACGGCCTCCTCGCCCGAGGGCGCGCGCGACTTCCTCGTGCCGAGCCGCATCCATCCCGGCAATTTCTACGCGCTGCCGCAGGCCCCGCAGCAGTACAAGCAGCTTCTGATGGTGGCGGGCTTCGACCGGTACTTCCAGATCGCGCCCTGCTTCCGCGACGAGGACCCGCGCGCCGACCGCCTGCCGGGCGAGTTCTACCAGCTCGACGTCGAGATGAGCTTCGTCACGCAGGACGACATCTGGACCACCATGACCCCGGTCATGACGCAGATTTTCGAGGAGTTCGCGGACGGCAAGCCCGTCACCCAGGAATGGCCGCGCATTCCCTATGACGTTTCGATCCGCAAATATGGCTCCGACAAGCCGGACCTGCGTAACCCCATCGAGATGCAGGCCGTGACCGAGCATTTCGCGGGCTCGGGCTTCAAGGTCTTCGCCGGCATGATCGCGTCCAACCCGAAGGTCGAGGTCTGGGCGATCCCGGCCAAGACCGGCGGAAGCCGCGCCTTCTGCGATCGCATGAATTCCTGGGCGCAGGGTCAGGGCCAGCCGGGCCTCGGCTATATCTTCTGGCGCAAGGAAGGCGAGACGCTGGAAGGCGCTGGCCCGCTCGCCAAGAATATCGGCCCCGAGCGCACCGACGCGATCCGCACGCAGTTGGGTCTCGGCGATGGCGATGCCTGCTTCTTCGTGGCGGGCGAGCCGTCGAAGTTCTACAAGTTCGCGGGCGAGGCGCGCACGCGCGCCGGCGAAGAGTTGAACCTCGTCGATCGCGACAGGTTCGAGTGCTGCTGGATCGTGGATTTCCCCTTCTTCGAATATAACGAAGACGAGAAGCGGATCGACTTCGCGCACAACCCGTTCTCGATGCCGCAGGGCGGTATGGAAGCGCTGGAAAACCAGGACCCGCTGACCATCAAGGCCTATCAGTACGATGCGGTCTGCAACGGGTTCGAGATCGCGTCGGGCTCGATCCGCAACCAGTCGCCCGAGTTGATGGTGAAGGCTTTCGAGATGGTCGGCCTGTCCAAGCAGGACGTGGAAGACCGGTTCGGCGGCATGTATCGCGCCTTCCAGTACGGCGCTCCGCCGCATGGCGGCTGCGCCTTCGGTATCGACCGCGTGGTGATGCTGCTTTGCGGCGCGAAGAACCTGCGTGAGATCACGCTCTTCCCGATGAACCAGCAGGCCTTCGACTTGCTGATGAACGCGCCGTCGCCCGCAACGCCGCAGCAGTTGCGCGATCTCCAGATTCGCCCGATGCCGCAGGCGCCGAAAGCCTGATCGAACTCATCTCAATGACGGTGAAAGGGCGCTGCGGCGCCCTTTTTCATGTCCGGTCGGACGGGAAGGAAAACTCGGCCGCCAGTTCCCAAGGCCCGCCGAGATAGCGCCAGAGAAGAAGACCCGTGCCGATGCCCCAGGCGGGTTCGAACCCCGCTTGCAGATGCTGGAGCAGGCTGCGCGCGGCCTCGGGCTCGACCTTGTTCTGAACGGTGACGTGCGGCCGGAAACCCTGCGCATCCTGGGGCGTCAGCCAAGGCTTCCAATGTTTGGCGAGATCGCCACGCAGCGCCAGAAGCGCCGGGCTTTCGATCTCGTAGGCGACACCACGACCCAGAAAGCGAAAGCCGGACACGCGAAGCGGCAGAGGCGGCGTCTCGTCCGCCAGCGCGCGGAGATGGCGGATAATGCCGGGCTCTTCGCTTCCCGGCAGCGCATGGAACAGCGTCAGATGCGCGGGGATGAGATTGCGTTTCGGCGGGAAATATTGCCGTCGTTCGCGCTCGAACCGGGCACCAAGCGCCGCGTCGAAGCGAAGGGTCAGGATCAAGGGGCTTTCGTTGTTCATGCACCCCCAACGCAAACGCCGCGCCTAGGGCTCCCAGGGCGCGGCGTCGCAGGTTGCGTACGGGACGGTCGATCAGTTGCCCGAGCGCACCGACAGATTGAGAATCTGGGGCAGCGTCTGCGGCGCGCCCATGGCCGCGCCCAGGATTTGCGTCGCCGGGACCGGGCTCGGCGGCGCGATGGAAATCGCGATCGAGCGGGGGTTCTGAAGGAAGCTGCGAACGGCGTCCGTCACCTGCGCCTGGAAGGTGGGATTCTGGAGATAGGCCAGCGCAAGCGGCAGGCCGCCGACGAGCTGGTCCACCAGCTGCGGGCGCGTCGTGTTGTTTTCCTTGGCGTAATAGTCGAGCAGCTTGTTGGTCAGCGAGCGGTCGGTGAAGGAGAGCTCGGCCGAGCGCAGATAGAGCTGCGAGATCAGCCCGATCACCGCCATGCCTGCGCCGTCGCTGGCTTGAGGGGATGCCTGCATCTGCTTGGACAGCTGGGCGAGCGACTGGATGAAGCTCGGCGTGTAGCCGGTGATCGTATAGGAGAAGGACAGGGCGCCCGCATTGTCCACTTCCAACTGAAGCGGATCGAGAGAAAGCGCGCCGGTCTGCGGGTCCCACGCGCCCGAGCCGGTCAGATCGCCGGTCAGCTGCGGATAGCCGAGCGCGACCAGCGGCGGCGTCTCGTTGCCTTCGGCCGTTGCCGTCGCGTCGAACAGGAAGCGGCCGACGCCGAAATTGGAGCGGTAGCCGCCATTGCCGGCCTGAAGATTCTCGATGCGCCCGTTCTCGACCGAGGCGAGCGTCTTGCCGGCGCGCTCCATGGTGGCGCCGCTCATCTGCGCGCGCTCGAAATAGAGCGGCGAAAGCGAGGCGGATTTGTCGTTGGTGCCCTTGATCTGAATCCCTTCGACCTGCACGCCCGACAGCGTGACCCGCGTCTCCTCCTCGGTCTGATCGACATCCGCAACCTGAAGGCGGCCGACGCGCCAGCCGTCCGGCGTCGATCCGGTGACCGTCTCGAAATGCAGATCGCCCAGCGCGACCGGCTGCGCGGCCTCGCCCTTCGCCGTCAGTTGCACGCCCTTCAGCGTGACATTGTCGTCGTCGGTCGCGACGCCGCTATAGGACAGCGTCGTGTTCTGCTCGCCCAGCACGGCCTTCAACCGATCGGCGAAGGCTTGCCCATCCACGGCGAATGCGGAGGATGAACCGGCGAGGACAAAAGCCAGGCCCGCCAGAAGGCTGCGGGTGCGCAAAGCGGTCATGAGCGGGAAACCTTTCGAACGGACGGCGAAGCCGGAGCCGGGTTGGCGCGGATTCGGGCGATGCAAGGACGAGTTCCGCGCTAATATGGCGAATTCGGCCGGGAGTGTAAGCCCGCCACCCGCGTTTCTGCGCTTATGGTTGCGATAGCCGCAAGCGGCGTGTCCTCGTTTTGTTCTTCCCTTGTTCGCGCCCGTCGATTGCGTTATCGAGCCCACATGGGCAAGCCTGTAGATCCTCCCGCCGGCGGCGGCGACATCGAACCGATCGACCTGAAGACGGCGCTGGAAGAGCGCTATCTGGCCTATGCGCTATCGACCATCATGGGTCGCGCGCTGCCGGATGTGCGCGACGGTCTGAAGCCGGTGCATCGCCGCATCGTCCACGCGATGCGCGCGCTGAAGCTCGACCCCGATCAGGGTTACAAGAAATGCGCCCGCATCGTCGGCGACGTGATGGGCAAGTTCCATCCCCATGGCGACGCCTCGATCTACGACGCGCTGGTGCGCCTCGCGCAGGACTTCTCGATCCGCTATCCGCTGATCGACGGGCAGGGCAATTTCGGCAATATCGATGGGGATAGCGCGGCGGCCATGCGCTACACCGAAGCGCGCATGACCGAGGTTGCGACCCTGATCCTGCGCGGGATCGACGAGAATGCCGTCGATTTCAAGCCGACCTATAACGAGGAAGACGAGGAGCCGGTCGTCCTTCCGGGCGCCTTCCCGAATCTTCTGGCCAATGGCGCCTCGGGCATTGCGGTGGGCATGGCGACCTCGATCCCGCCGCACAACGCGGCCGAGCTGTGCGATGCCGCGCTCAAGCTGATCGAAGATCCCGAGACCTCGCTCGACACGCTTCTGCGCTTCGTGCAGGGGCCGGACTTTCCGACCGGCGGCGTGGTGGTGGACAGCGCGGAAATCATCCGCGAGGCCTATGCGACCGGGCGCGGCTCGTTCCGCGTTCGCGCCAAGTGGGAGAAGGAAGAACAGGGGCGCGGCGGCTATGTCATCGTCGTCACCGAAATCCCGTTCCAGGTGCAGAAATCCCGGCTGATCGAGAAGATCGCCGACCTCCTGGTCGCCAAGAAGCTGCCGCTGCTCGGCGATATCCGGGACGAGTCCGCCGAGGATGTGCGCGTCGTTCTGGAGCCCAAGGCGCGCACGGTCGATCCCGAGCTTCTGATGGAATCGCTGTTCCGACTCACCGACCTCGAGTCGCGCATTCCGCTGAACATGAACGTCCTGTCGGGCGGCAAGGTGCCGAAGGTCATGTCGCTCAAGGAGGTTCTCTCCGAGTGGCTGGCGCATCAGCGCGAAGTCCTGGTCCGCCGCTCGCAGTTCCGTCTCGACCAGATCGAACGGCGGCTGGAAATCCTCTCCGGCTATCTCATCGCGTTTCTAAATCTCGATGAGGTGATCCGCATCATCCGCGAGGAGGACGAGCCCAAACAGGTCATGATGCGGACCTTCGAGCTGAGTGACCTCCAGGCCGAATCGATTCTCAACATGCGCCTGCGCTCGCTGCGCAAGCTGGAAGAGTTCGAGCTTCGCCGCGAGTTCGACCAATTGTCGGAAGAGAGGGCGGACAAGCAGGCGCTGCTCGCCTCGGGCGAGTTGCAATGGCAGCGCGTGGCCGGCGAGGTCCGCGAGGTCCGCGAAACCTTCTCCAAGAAGACCAAGCTCGGCAAACGCCGCACCATCTTCGCCGGCGCGCCGGAACGCTCGCTGGACGATATCGCGGTGGCCCTGATCGAGAAGGAACCGGTGACGGTCGTCCTGTCGCAGAAGGGCTTCCTGCGCGCCATGAAGGGTCATGGGGTCGATCTGTCGACGCTGGGCTTCCGCGAGGGCGATGCGCTGAAGATCGCGTTCCCGGCGATGACGACCGACAAGCTCGTGTTCCTGTCGACCAATGGTCGGGCCTTCACGCTCAACGCCGACAAGCTGCCGGGCGGGCGCGGGCAGGGCGATCCGATCCGGCTTCTGATCGAGTTTGAAGATGATCAGGACATCGCTCTCGGCTTCGTTGCCGATCCCGCGCAGAAGCGCCTCGTGGCCTCCACCGACGGCAACGGTTTCATCGTGCCGGAAGCCGAACTGATTTCGGGAACGCGCAAGGGCAAGCAGGTGCTGAACGTCGCCGATCCCGCGCGCCTCGCCTGCGCCGAGCGGGTGACCGGCGATAGCGTGGCCGTTGTCGGCGAGAACCGAAAGATGGTCGTGTTCCCCTTGGCGCAGGTGCCCGAGATGCTTCGCGGCAAGGGCGTTCGCCTCCAACGCTATGCCGATGGCGGGCTGCTCGATCTGAAGATCTTCAACCTTGCCGAAGGCCTGACCTGGAACGACACGGCCGGCCGCCAGCATCAGCGCTCGGAAGCCGACCTGTTGGAATGGCGCGGCGACAGGGCTCAGGCCGGGCGGCTGGTGCCGAAGGGCTTCCCCAAGAGCGGACGTTTCACCTGACGAAAAAGCCGGCCCCAAGGGCCGGCTTTTTGATGACATGTGGCCGTGTCACTCGCCTTCGATGGGCGGGACCACGGTCGGTTTGGGCTGATAGCGCTCCCAGCCCTTGGGCATCAGGTGCTCCTGCGGCTGGTAGCGGATCTTGTAATCCATCTTGCGCGAGCCATCGACCCAATAGCCGAGGTAGAGATAGGGCAGGCCGAGAGCGCGCGCACGCTCGATGTGGTCGAGGATCATATACGTGCCGAGCCCGCGCTGCGGCTCGTCCGGGTCGAAAAAGGAATAGACCATCGATAAGCCGTCGGCCATGACATCGGTCAGCGCGACGGCTTTCAGCGCGCCGTCCGAGCGCGGGGAAAAGGCGGAATCCGGCCCCTTGCGGCGATACTGGATGATCCGCGTATCGACCTGGCTGTCCTCGATCATCATCGCATAGTCCATGACGGACATTTCCGACATGCCGCCCTGCGTATGGCGCGCATCGAGATAGCGACGGAACAGGGCATATTGCTCGCTGGTCGGCTCGGCCTCGGCCATGCGCCCCACGAGATCGGAATTGGCAGCCCAAGTTCGGCGCATGGATTTGGCAGGCTTGAACTCGTCCACGAGGATGCGGATCGACACGCAGGCCCGGCAGCGCTCGCAGGCGGGGCGATAGGCGATGTTCTGCGAGCGACGAAAGCCGCCCTGCGTCAGAAGATCGAGAAGCTCCGGCGCGCGGTGCCCGACGAGATGCGTGAAGACCTTTCGTTCGAGCTGGCCGGGCAGATAGGGGCAGGTCGAAGGCGAGGTCAGGAAGAATTGCGGAGTCTGGGGATGCGCCGTCATGAGTTCCGACCGCCTCGTCGTGCATCCGCCAGCGAAAGGAGGCCGCTGGCGGGATGTCCCAGTTTGGAACCTGAAGCTTGCGTTGAAAAGACTGCCCGGACGCTTGCCTGCGCCGGGCGCCCGATCAGCTTCGGCGCACGACCACGGTGCCCAGAAGAAGATCCTGAAGCAATTGCTTGCGAGGCGTGAAGAGCGCCAGGAGAACGATGAAGCCGGAGGTCAGCGTTCCGGCGACCCAGAACAGGATGCTGTGCGCGGCTCCCATGCCGACATCCACCCGTTCGCCGTCCAAGCGCTCGAGACGAAGGTCGAAGAGACGCATCCCCGGCGTCGCCTGAGCGCTGCCACCCAGCGTGAAGCTCACATAGGGCAAGGCCACCAGCGGAAACAGGATGGCATAGAGCATCCAGCCGAGCCCGAATGTCACGATGCCAAGCAGACCCACCACGAAGAAGGCGGGGATGCAAAGCAGGAGCACGATCGAGTAATCGACGAGAAAGGCCATCATGCGCCGCGTGCGCACGCCCGAATAGGCGCGCGGCTGGTCGAGCCAGGAGGCGGCGGGCTGGAAAGGGGCGGTATTGCTCATCGGCGCGGAGTTCCTTTGTTCTTGTACGAAAAGATGGGAAGCCCGCGCCCCATTCGCAACGACGTTCAGCGCTGCTGAAGCGCTTCGGCCACGCGCGGCGAGAAATAGCTGAGAACGCCGCTGGCGCCCGCGCGCTTGAAGGCGCGCAAGGTCTCGAACATCGCCTTATCGCCGTCGATCCAGCCGTTCTGCGCCGCCGCCATAATGACCGAATATTCGCCCGAGGTCTGATAGGCGAAGGTCGGCATCCGAAATTCCTCGACCAGTTTGGCAAGGATGTCGAGATAGGGCAGGCCGGGCTTGACCATGATCATGTCCGCGCCCTCCGCAATGTCCTGCGCGGCCTCCCGCAGCGCCTCCGCCGCATTGCCCATGTCCATCTGATAGGTCCGCTTGTCGCCCTTCAGCGCGCCGGTCGAGCCCACCGCGTCCCGGAATGGCCCGTAGAACGCGGAGGCATATTTGGCGGCATAGGACATGATCATCGTGTCGCGCAGACCCTCGCCATCGAGCGCCGCGCGAATGCAGGACACGCGTCCGTCCATCATGTCGGAGGGGCCGATGATGTCGCAGCCGGCTTGCGCCTGAACCACGGCCTGCCGGCAAAGAAGCTCGACCGACTCGTCGTTGAGAATCCGCCCTTCGCGCACCACCCCGTCATGCCCGTGGCTCGTGTAGGGATCGAGCGCGACGTCGCAGAGAATGCCGATCTCGGGGACGGCGTCCTTGATGGCGCGTGTGGCGCGGCACACGAGATTGTCGGCGTTCAGCGCCTGCGAGCCGGTTTCGTCGCGCAGCTCCGGGTTGGTGAAGGGAAACAGCGCGATCACGGGAATGCCCAGATCGGCCGCCCGCTGCGCCGCCTCGACGCAGCCTTTGACGGAATAGCGGAACACGCCGGGCATGGAGGCCACGGGCTCCGGCGCGCCGTCTCCTTCGCGCACGAAGATAGGCCAGATGAGGTCGTTGACGCTGACATCGCTCTCGCGCACGAGTCGGCGCACCCAGTCGTTCTGGCGCAGGCGTCGCAGGCGCGTGCCGCCCGTTACCTGATCGATCGTGCGCGCGAGAGAGCTTTCGTTCTTCATGTCGGGGCCGCTCATGCTGATGGAATCGTGAAAACGCCGTCGAAGCGGGTGGTCGCGGGTCGGCCGCCCATTCCGCCCGCTAGATAGACCCGCACCCGTCCTGACGAAACCGTGCAGCGGGAAAAAACCATCGCACCCTGCCATCGCGCGATCCGATGCTCTACGTCTGGAACGAGACGGGCCAGCGTGCCGGTTTCTGGCCACGGGACGATGACATGACCGCATTCACCTTCGATCCGCCGAACGCTCCAACAGGGCGCGGCGGGCGTCAGCGATGACGATCGAACTGTTCAAGCCCGACCCGGAAGCGAGCCTCAACCGGGCGTTGACGGCGTGGCTATGCCGAATCGCGGGGCTCGCGTTGTTTGGCATGGGCCTGTTCTACTGGGTGAGGCTGATCGGGATCTTCGACGGCCCGCTCTGGCGGTTCGACTTGATGCCGGTTTGGTGGCGCTTCGCGGCGCCCACGCTTGCCGTTCTCTATCCCATCGCCGGCATCGGCCTGTGGATGGTCACGTCCTGGGGCACCGTCATTTGGGTTCTGTTGACCCTGGTCGAGGCACTGATGCATTTCGGCTTTCCCCATCGCTTCGGGGCTGAGCTTCTGGCGGTTGGGCTCAATGCCGGTGGGCTGGCGTTGCTCGCCATGCTGCGGCTCGTCGCCTTCGTCGAGGCGCGGCGCAAGGCTCGTTCGAATTGATCCTTTGATTATGACCAATCGTTAAGCAAAAATAGTAAACGCGGAAGGATAGAATTCGTTAACAGTGACGTTTAAGTCGAATTTTAGGGGCGCCCCGTAGATTGGGTTTCAAGAAAAGGTCCAAAAGAGGCCTTCGCCAAGCAACAACGGAGCCGTTCCCATGTCAACGACGCCCGCCCGCCGCGATATGCAGTCGATGGTCGAGAAGGTCGAACTGAAGTCTCTTTACCTCGAAACGCTCCAGCTGGTGGAGCGGCTTCACCGCCGCCTGCTGGATGTGATCAAGGACGAATTCGACCGCAACGGTCGCACCGACATCAACGCCGTGCAGGCGCTTCTTCTGTTCAATATCGGCGATGCCGTTCTGACCGCGGGCGAGCTGCGCTCGCGCGGTTTCTATCTCGGCTCCAACGTCTCGTACAATCTGAAGAAGCTCGTGGAACTCGGCTTCATCGACCATCAGAAGTCCCGCGTCGATCGCCGCGCCGTGCGCGTGTCCTTGACCAAGGCCGGGCGCGAGGTCGCCGAAATCGTCGCCGAGCTGTATGACCGACACATCGGCTCGATCGACAAGGTCGGGGGACTCGACGAAGGCGAATTCCAGAAGATGAACAAGTCGCTGCAACGCCTCGACCGCTTCTGGAACGACTCCATCATGTATCGTCTCTGAGACGAGCGGGAGGGCGCGTCCTCCAGTCCGCGTTCTTCCATGCCGCCCTGCGACCGTCGTTCCGGTCGCGGGGCGTTTTGCATTTGCGGTGACCCGTCTTCGTATGCGAGCCGCATGAGTATTTCGGCAACAGACGATCGCCCTCTCGCTCGTGTGTCCGCGATGACCGGCCGGGTTCACGCTTTCGCCCTATTTCGATGCGCTTTCAAAGCCATGTCACTCGCGACCCTTGTTCGCGAGATCGTGTGCCGCTCGTTTCACTTTGGTTTACCATGCGTCCTTTATGAAAAGGCAAGCATGAACGAGCGAGAACCATATCGAGAGGGTTTCATGACGAAGAGCGAGACCGACCGGATGCAGAATGGCTTGTCGCGGCGCCGTTTTCTGGCGGGTGCGGCGACCGCAGCCGGCGCGGCGGCTTTTGCTGGGGCTGCGCGCGCCCAGAGCGCGCTGGACGGTGTTCTGGCCGCGCCCAATCGCGGAGGCTGGACGGACCAGTTCGACACGCGCGCGGCGAGCGTGCGCAATGTCGCCTCCTATCAGCCGGTCTTTTCGCCTGAAACGCTGAGCTCGATGCAGCAGGCGGCCGGCCATTATCAGGAGATCGTCAACGCGGGCGGCTGGCCGAGCATTCCCGATGGCGGCAAGCTGGCGGTGGGCGCGGAAAGCCCGGCGGTTCCCGCGCTGCGCCAGCGCCTCGCCATCTCCGGCGATCTCGATCGCCAAGCCGGCAATTCGACCGCCTTCGACACCTATGTCGATGCGGCGGTAAAGCGCTTCCAGGCGCGCCATGGCCTGCCGGCCGATGGCACGGTGGGCGAATACACGTGGAAGGCGCTGAATGTGCCGGCCGACGTGCGCCTGAACCAGCTCTACAAGAACATCGACCGTCTCCAGAAGATTCAGCCCGATGTCGGCCGGTTCGTGATGGTCAACATCCCGGCCGCCGCGATCGAAGCGGTCGAGAACGGCCGCGTGGTGCAGCGACACACGGCGGTCGTCGGCAAGATCGACCGTCAGACGCCGATCCTCGACTCGAAGATCACCAATCTCAACCTCAATCCCTACTGGCATGCACCGGCTTCGATCGTCCGCAAGGACATCATTCCGCTGATGCAGAAGGACCCGACCTACCTCACGCGCAACGACATCATCATCTACGGGCCGGATGGCGGCGTCATTCCGCCCGAATCCATCAACTGGCATTCGGACGAGGCGGTGAAATATCTGTTCCGCCAGAATCCGGGCCGAATGAACGCCATGTCGTCGGTGAAGATCAACTTCCCGAATCCCTATTCGGTCTACATGCACGACACGCCGCAGCAGAGCGTCTTCTCGCAGCTGATGCGCTTCGAATCGTCGGGCTGCGTGCGCGTTCAGAACGTGCGCGACCTCATCGTCTGGCTGGCGAAAGACACGCCGGGCTGGGACCGCGCGGCGATCGAAAAGACGATCGCGGCCCGCACCCGGCAGGACGTGAACTTCCCCAACCCGGTGCCGCTGCACTTCACCTATCTCACGGCCTGGGCGACCGAGCCGACCGTGGTGCAGTTCCGCGACGACATCTACCATCTCGACGGCGACGCGCAGCTGGCCATGAATCGTCTCCAGACCACGGCCTATTCGGTCGGCGAGCAGGCGAGCGCCGACCTGCCGTACTGAATTTTTTCGCCGGATTTTTCCTGCTTACGACAAAACAGGTCGGACCTAGTGTCCGGCCTTTTTTCGTTGGACATCATCCGGTTGGCCAAGGCTGCAGAACGTGTTAAGCGCGCGAAACCGGCCGGATATGGATCGTTTCCGGCGGCGATCAGGAGGTTCCCATGTCGCAAGCGCCCGTACTGGACACGTCGCCCCGTCACGACCCGTTCTTCGGCGACGGCATCGCGACTGTCGATCCCGATCTCTTCGCCGCGATGCGCAACGAGTTGCATCGCCAGCAGCATGAGATCGAACTGATCGCCTCCGAAAACATCGTCTCGCGCGCCGTGCTGGAAGCGCAGGGCTCGGTGCTGACGAACAAGTATGCCGAGGGCTATCCTGGCCGTCGCTATTACGGCGGCTGCGAGTTCGTGGACGTGGCGGAGCAGCTGGCCATCGATCGCGCCAAGCAGCTGTTCGGCTGCGGCTTCGCCAATGTGCAGCCCAATAGCGGCTCGCAGGCCAACCAGGCCGTTCTCATGGCGCTGTCCAAGCCGGGTGCGACGATCCTGGGCATGAGCCTCGACGCTGGCGGCCATCTGACGCATGGCGCCAAGCCGAATCTTTCGGGCCGCTGGTTCAACGCGGTTCAGTATGGGCTCGATCTCGAAACCGGCCTCATCGACTACGATCAGGTCGAGCGTCTGGCCCACGAGCACAAGCCCGACATCATCATCGCGGGTGGCTCGGCCTATTCGCGCCAGATCGATTTCGCGCGCTTCCGCCAGATCGCGGACGCGGTCGGCGCCTTCTTCTGGGTGGATATGGCGCATTTCGCCGGCCTCGTGGCGGGCGGTCAGCATCCGAGCCCGTTCCCGCACGCCCATGTCGCCACCTCGACCACGCACAAGACGCTGCGCGGCCCGCGCGGCGGACTCGTGCTGACCAATGACGAGGACATCGCCAAGAAGATCAATTCGGCGATCTTCCCCGGCCTGCAGGGCGGCCCGCTCATGCATGTGATCGCCGGCAAGGCCGTTGCCTTCGGCGAGGCGCTACAGCCGAGCTACCGCACCTACATCAAGGCCGTGGTGGACAATGCCAAGGCGCTGGCCGCCGTGCTGCGCGATGGCGGTCTCGATATCGTCTCGGGCGGAACCGACACGCATCTGATGCTCGTCGATCTGCGCCCCAAGATGCTGACGGGCAAGGTGTCGGAAGTCGCGCTCGGCCGCGCCGGCATCACCTGCAACAAGAACGGCGTGCCCAACGATCCGGAAAAGCCGACCATCACCTCGGGTATCCGCGTCGGCACACCGGCTGCGACCACCCGCGGCTTCGGCACGGCGGAGTTCGAAGAGGTCGGCCGTCTGATCGTCGAGGTGCTCGACGGCCTGAAGTCGGCCAACTCCGATGAGGGCAATGCCAGCGTCGAGGCGGCTGTGAAGAGTAAGGTCGAGGCCTTGACCGAGCGCTTCCCGATCTACGCCAATCTCGGCTGATCGGCTTTCATGCGCTGTCCCTTTTGCGGCTCGCAGGACAGCCAGGTGAAGGATTCCCGCCCCGCCGAAGACGGCGGGGCGATCCGGCGCCGGCGAATCTGCCCGGACTGCAATGGCCGCTTCACGACCTTCGAGCGCGTGCAATTGCGCGATCTCATGGTGGTGAAGAAGTCGGGGAGGCGCGTGCCCTTCGAGCGCGAGAAGCTTGCGCGCTCGGTTCATACGGCCATGCGCAAGCGGCCCGTCGATCCCGAGCGGGCCGAGCGCATGATTTCCGGCATCGTTCGCCAGCTGGAATCCAGCGGTGAAACGGACGTGCCGTCCGAGCTGATCGGACGTCTTGTCATGGACGCGCTTCGACAGTTAGACGATGTCGCCTATGTCCGCTTTGCTTCGGTCTATCGCGATTTCCGCGAGGCCAAGGATTTCGCATCGGTGATCGAGGAGCTGAAAAGCGATCCGATCGCCGCCTCCGACGATGACCGGGCCTGACATGCAGGTAGATGACGAACGCTGGATGGCGGCCGCGCTTCGCCTGTCGCGTCGCCATGTCGGCCTGACGGCGGACAATCCCTCTGTGGGCGCGCTGATCGTCTCGGGGGCTGGACGCGTGGTGGGGCGCGGCGTGACGGCGCATGGCGGGCGGCCCCATGCCGAGCGCGTGGCGCTGGCCGAGGCAGGATCGGCTGCGCGCGGCGCCACGGCCTATGTGACGCTGGAGCCCTGCGCCCATCACGGGCGGACGTCGCCTTGCGCCGACGCGCTGGTGGAAGCGGGCGTGCGGCGGGTCGTGTATGGCGCGGGCGACCCCGATCCGCGCGTGAACGGCAAGGGCGCTGCGATCCTGCGCCGGGCCGGCGTCCTCGTGGATCAGCTTCTTCAACCGAATGGCGAGCGCGCTTTCGAAGGCTTCCTGTCGCGCGTCCGGCGCGGCCGGCCCTTCGTCACGCTCAAGATGGCCGTCTCCAGCGAAGGTTGCGTCGGGCGCATGGGTGAGGGGCAGGTGGCGATCTCGGGTGCGATCGCCCGGCGTCAGACCCATCTCCTGCGCGCCGAGACGGACGCGATTCTGGTGGGCTTTGGCACGGCGGTCGCGGATCGCCCGCTTCTGACCTGCCGTCTTCCTGGGCTGGAGACCCGGTCGCCGCAACGGATCGTGCTCGACCGCCGTTTGCGCTTGCCGCTCGACCATCCGCTGATCAACACGGCGGAAAGCGTACCGACCTTTATCGCAACCGATGTCGCGGAGGCGGCGCGCCTCGCGCCCTTCGAAGCTCGCAAGGCGCGGATCATCAGCGCCGGAGCGGGGGATTTGCGGAGCTTTCTGACCGGTCTCGTGCCGCTTGGGATCGCGACCCTGCTTCTGGAGGGCGGTCCGATCCTTGCACAAAGCTTCCTGGAAGCCGATCTGGTGGATCGTGTGATCCTGGTTCGCTCGCGGCATGGGATCGGCGGCCCCGGTGTTGCGATGCCGGCAGGGCTGAACGCGTTGCCTGGCTTTATCAGGCAACGCGACGAAGAGTTCGGCGATGATCGCTGGGCCGAATGGGAAAGGTCACCCCGCTGATGTTCACGGGTATCGTGTCGGATATAGGCCGTATCGTTTCCACCGAGGCGCTGGACGAGGGACGGCGCTTCCGGGTCGAGACGATCTACGATCCAAACACCATTCTGATCGGCGCATCGATCAGCTGCTCGGGCGTTTGCCTGACGGTGACGAAGCTGCCCGAAAGCGGCACCAACAGCCGCTGGTTCGAGATGGAGGCCTGGGAGGAGGCGCTGCGTCTGACGACGGCCGGTAGCTGGGGCGAGGGCACGCGGCTCAATCTGGAGCGGGCGTTGAAGGTCGGTGACGAGCTGGGGGGGCATCTCGTCTCCGGCCACGTGGACGGGCAAGCCCAGATCGTGGCGCGCGAGGACGAGGGCGAGGCCGTTCGCTTCACGTTCGAAGCGCCGGAGTCGCTCGCCCGCTATATCGCGCCCAAGGGCTCCGTCTGCCTCGATGGTACGTCGCTCACGGTGAATGGCGTGGACGATCGCCGTTTCGATGTTCTCCTGATCCGGCACTCATTAGAAGTAACCACCTGGAGCGAAAAGAAGGTTGGCGATTCGGTGAACCTTGAGGTCGATCAGATTGCGCGCTATGCGGAACGTCTGTTCGGTACTGGCCGCGCCGCCTGACGTCGCGTGTTGCCGTATCGGTTGAGTTTCGGGCCGATCGGCTGATGCCGGCCGGCCCTTGCCTTTGTTGAACAGTCGCGTGCCGAGCCCGGTCCTCCCTCAGCCGAGCGTCGCCGCTTCGCTTATTGGAAGGTTCCCCGCATGTCGGCGCCGCATATTCTGATCGTGGAAGCTCGTTTCTACGATCACCTCGCAGACTTCCTGCTCGAAGGCGCCAAGGCGCATCTCGACGCCGCCGGCGCGACCTATGAGGTCGTGACCGTTCCCGGTGCTCTGGAGATCCCGGCGGCCATCGCCTTCGCTCTCGCGGGCGCCGAAGAAGGCGGCCGCGAGTATGACGGTTTCGTCGCGCTCGGCTCTGTGCTTCGCGGCGAGACCTATCATTTCGAGGTCGTGTCCAACGAGTCCAGCCGCGCCATCATGGACCTGACGGTGCAGGACGGTGTGGCCATCGGCAACGGCATTCTGACGGTCGAGAACGAGGCGCAGGCGCTGGAGCGCGCGCGGCCCGATCGCAAGAACAAGGGTGCGGCGGCAGCCGAAGCGGCGCTCACCATGATCGCTCTGCGCCAGCGATTTGGGGGCTGAGCCATGTCCGACGTCGATCCGAAAACCGTGCGCCCCGCCAACAAGCGCGGTGCCGCACGCCTCGCAGCCGTTCAGGCGCTCTATCAGATGGATGTGGGCGGAACGAGCCTTCTCGAAACGGTGGCGGAATACGAATCCTTCCGCCTGGGCCGGGAGCTGGACGGGGACATGTATCGCGAGGCCGACGCGGCCTGGTTCCGCGACATTGTCTCCGGCGTCGTGCGCGCGCAGACCACGATCGACCCATTGATCCATTCGGCGCTGACCTCCGACTGGCCGCTGTCGCGCCTCGACACGACGCTTCGCGCCATCCTGCGCGCCGGAGCCTACGAGGTGACGAGCCGCAAGGATGTGCCGACGGCGGTGATCGTCAGCGAATATGTCGATATTGCCAAGGCTTTCTACGGCGACGAAGAACCGCGCCTCGTCAACGCCGTGCTGGACCGCGTCGCGCGCAACGCGCGAGGCGATGCTCGCGGACCAAGCGCCCGCTCTTGAAGCCGACGGCCGGTTCTTCGCCGGCCTTCTATCTTCAATAAACCAAAGGCCGCTCGGCGATATGCCGGCGGCCTTTTCGTTGGCGGGAGCCAAGCCGCAAAAGCGGCCTGCCCATCATCCGAAACTCAGCGGCCCGGCGAAACGCTGGAGCGGCCCATCTTTTCGAGAATGTCGCCGCCGGACGGTCCCTTGTCGGACAGGATCGAGCCGAGGAAGCTCGTGTCGCGGCCCGAAGTCGGCGTCGTGCGCGAGATGAAGTCGAAGATGCGACCGTTCTCGAGCCCGTAATTGGCGATGCGATCGACCGTGTTGTTCTTGTTGAAATAGATCGCGAGCACGCGCTGATCCACGAGGCGCGGATTCATGAAGGCGACGGGGCGAACGCGCTTCTGCGAGATATAGTAGAAGACTTCGTTGTCGAAGGTCGCGGTCGTGGAAGGCGTGCCGAGCGCCAGGAGAACCTGCTCGCGGCTGGAGCCGACCGGCACCTGCGCCAGCGTCTGCTCGTCCACGATATAGCCCTGATTATAGACCTGCGAGGTCTGGCACGCGCCAAGAGCCAAGCTGGCGCCGAGGCCTGCCGCCAGGGTCAGGGGACGCAAAACTCGTTTCAGATCGCTCACGCTGGCGCTACTCCCCGAACATAGACGGCACATGGCCGCCGCTTAACGTCGGACATGGTCGGAAATTGAGGCAAATGCCCTCTAAATAGATGGCGACTTGGTAAAGCACCTTGGGAAGCGTTGCAATCGCACCGCGCCCGTGCGAACCGGATTGGGGATCAAGCAATAGGATGCGGAATGCTCGAAGCCTTCCGTCGCAGGCGTCGGAACCGGTATATCGTGGAGGCGATCTGGGATCAGGTCGTCGCGCGCGCGCGCCAACCCGTCCGCTTCGAAGAGGGCGGCCTGCCGGACACGGTGATGGGGCGCTACGAATCGCTTTGCATCGAGGTCTTTCTCGTGTTGCGGCGATGCGGGCGCGACCCGTCGCTGGCGGAGTTCTCGCAGGATCTGGTCGATCGGTTCATGACCGATCTCGACCATTCGCTTCGCGAGCTGGGGATCGGCTATCTGGCGGTACCCAAGCGCATGCGGGCGCTGGCCGCGCGCTTCTATGCACGCGTCGCCGCCATGGAAGGGCCGCTTTCGGTAGGCGATAGAGCGGCGCTGGCCGATGTTCTGCGCGCTGGCGCCTTCACGGATGCGCCGGGCGCGCGGGCCGATGCGGCCGAGCATCTCGCATCCCATATGATGGATGACGCGCGCTGGTACGACAGCCTGTCGGCCGACCGGCTGCTGACCGGGCGCCTTGAAACAGACAGTGGAACGAAGGCCTGATGAATCGCTCTGAACCGAACCTGGAGCCGGCCCCCCTCAAGCTGGAGGTGGGCGTTGCCAAGCTGCCGCAGAACGGGATGCCGGTTCGCTTCGAGGCGAGCGAGGAGGAGCGCCGCGAGTTGACGGCGCTGCTCGGCATTCTGTCCGTCGACGCGCTGACGGCCGATCTCACGGTTCGCCGCTGGAAGCGCGACGGCGTGGAGGTCGAGGGCCGGCTGCGGGCAAAGGTGACCCAGGCCTGCGTTGTCACGACCGACCCCGTGCCGGAAGCGATGGACGAGCGGATCGAGGTCATCTTCGTGCCGGATGGCTCGAAACTCTCGCGCATCGCGCCGCAGGATGACGGCGAGCTTCATCTCGACCCGGAAGGCGCGGATATCCCTGAGACCTTCACGGGCGATCGGATTGATCTCGGAGCCTATCTCACCGAGGTTGTCGGCCTCGCGCTCGATCCTTACCCGCGCTCGGACGGCGCGGAGTTTCAGGACATGGATACCGATCCCGATCCTCAGGGCGGGCGGGTCTCTCCCTTTGCGGCGCTCAGTCAGCTAAAGACGCGCGACTGACCGATCCGGTCCCCCCAACACCAGTCTTCGATAGGCCGGCCTTCAGCCGGATTGCGGAAAGCGAGCCCATTTTGGATTCCAAAGCCTCTATCACTCTCGCCCTGGATGCCATGGGCGGCGACCACGGTCCGGAGGTGATTCTGGCCGGAGCGCAGATAGCCCTGGAGCGACACCCGGAGATGCGCTTCATTCTCTTCGGGCAGGAGGATGTGGTGCGTCCGGTGCTAGCGCGCCTGCCGAAGCTCGCGGCGCGCTCCGTGTTCCATCATTGCCCGGTGTCCGTGCGCATGGACGACAAGCCCTCGCAGGCGCTGCGTCAGGGTCGGCACAAGTCCTCCATGTGGAAGGCGATCGAGGCTGTGAAGACCGGGGAAGCGGATGTCGCCGTCTCGGCCGGCAACACCGGCGCGCTGATGGCGATGGCAAAATTCTGCCTGCGCACCATGGCCAATATCGAACGGCCCGCCATCGCCGCGATCTGGCCGACCTTGCGTGGCGAGAGCATCGTACTTGATGTCGGCGCGACGATCGGGGCCGATTCGCAACAGCTGATCGACTTCTCGGTGATGGGCGCGGCCATGGCTCGCGCGCTGTTCCATATCGAGCGCCCGACCGTTGGCCTCCTCAATATCGGTGTCGAGGAGGTCAAGGGCCAGGACGAGGTCAAGGAAGCCGGGCGTCTTCTCAAGGAAACGCCGATCGCCGGTCTCGATTACCGTGGCTTCGTGGAAGGCACCGATCTCGGCAAGGGCACGGTGGACGTGGTCGTCACCGAGGGCTTTACCGGCAATATCGCGCTGAAGACGGCGGAGGGCACCGCCAAGCAGATCGCGTCCTATCTGCGCGCCGCCATGACACGGACCTGGATGGCCAAGATCGGCTATCTTTTCGCCAAGAGCGCCTTCGACCGGCTGCGCGACAAGATGGACCCCAACAAGGTCAATGGCGGCGTGTTCCTCGGCTTGAACGGCGTCGTCATCAAGAGCCATGGCAGTGCCGACGCCGAAGGCACGGCGGCCGCCATCGATGTGGCGCACGCCATGGCGGCCAACGGGCTCCTGGCCAAGATCGAGGCCGATTTCGGTCAGGTCTATACGCAGGTCGCCCCTGTAACGGACGCAGGAGAGCTTGAAGCCTCCGAACCCAAGGAAGCGCTTCAATGACCATTCTCCGCTCCGTTATCCTCGGAACCGGCTCGGCGCTGCCCCAGCGCGTCATGACCAATGCCGAGATGGAAAGCCTCGTCGAAACCAGCGACGACTGGATTCAGCAGCGCACCGGAATCAAGCAGCGCCATATCGCGGGCGAGGGGGAAACCACGGTTTCGCTGGGCGAGGGGGCCGCGCGAGAGGCTCTTGCCGCCGCCGGTCTGGCGCCAGACGATATCGACCTCATCATTGTGGCGACGGCCACGCCCGACAATACGTTTCCGGCCTCGGCCGTTCAGATCCAGCGCCGGCTCGGCATCACCGCAGGCTATGCGTTCGACCTACAGGCGGTATGCAGCGGCTTCGTCTATGCGCTGACGACCGCCGATCTGCACCTGCGCTCCGGTCTGGCGCGCCGAGCGCTGGTGATTGGCGCCGAGACCTTCAGCCGAATTCTCGACTGGACCGACCGAACGACCTGCGTCCTCTTCGGCGATGGCGCGGCTGCTGTGGTTCTGGAGCGGCGCGAAGAGGAGAGCGAGGCGGGGCGCGGCATTCTCACCGCCAAGCTGCGCTCGGACGGTTCGCATTTCGAGAAGCTTTACGTCGATGGCGGCCCGTCCACAACCGGCACGGTTGGTCAGCTCCGCATGGAAGGCCGCGAGGTCTTCAAGCACGCGGTCGGGATGATCACGGACGTGGTGGAGGATTCCTTTGCCGCTCTGGGCATCACGGCCGACGATATCGACTGGTTCGTGCCGCATCAGGCCAACCGCCGCATCATCGACGCCTCCGCCAAGAAACTCGGCATCGCGCCGGAAAAGGTGGTCATGACCGTAGATCGTCATGGCAACACCTCGGCAGCCTCCATCCCGCTCGCGCTCGACGTGGCGCGCCGGGACGGGCGCATCAAACCGGGCGATCTCGTGCTCCTCGAAGCGATGGGCGGTGGCTTCACCTGGGGTGCGGTGGTCGTCCGCTGGTAAGCTGACGGCTTGATTGCGCTACGTTTTTCGGTATTTTCGATTGTGATGGCGGATGTTTCCGAGAGGCTGTGGGGGCCGGGAGCAACGTCGCGCCAGGAATTTGAGCAGGGGAAACGCATGGGCGACAGGACGTTGACGCGGGCCGATCTCGCCGAGGCGGTGTTCCGTAAGATCGGTCTCTCGCGCACCGAGTCGGCCTATCTCGTGGAGTCCGTTCTCGAAGAAATCTGCTTGACCATCGCCAAGGGCGAGGCGGTCAAGATTTCTTCCTTCGGATCCTTTCTTGTGCGAGCCAAGAACGAGCGCGTGGGTCGAAACCCCAAGACTGGCGAAGAGGTTCCGATCTCTCCGCGCCGCGTGGCCGTGTTCAAACCCTCCAACGTCATGAAGGACCGCATCCTGGCCGCGCATGATCGGCGTGTCCTGGCCGCGCAACCGGCGCTGAAGGCTGCCGAGTGATGGCCCCAACGGCATGATCGACAAAAGCGCCGACGCCTTTCGGACCATCAGCGAGGTGGCCGAGGATCTCGACCTGCCTCAACACGTGCTGCGGTTCTGGGAAACCCGTTTCCCGCAGATTCGGCCGATGAAGCGGGGTGGGGGACGGCGCTATTACAGGCCCGACGATGTCGAGCTTCTCAAGGGGATTCGCTACCTCTTGTATGTCCGCGGTTTCACGATCCGCGGTGTTCAACGCATTCTCAGGGAAAGCGGGCCTCGCGCTGTGATGGCGATCGGCGGCGGTGATCTCAGCGGCCTCGATCGGCTTCAGGCCGGGCGGGCAGGGCCGCCGTCCGCTGTCGTGGTCGACCCAGACATCGAAGAGGCCGGTGACGAAGTAATGCCAGTTTATACGCCGGAAAAGCCGCGTGGCGGCCTGTCAAATCTCCTGCGCCGTGAGCGCGACGGCGATATGTCGCCGAGCCCGGCCTCCCTGTCCGGCGATGCGGCGACGCGCCTGAATGGCGTGATTCTGGAGCTTCTGGAACTGAAGCGTCTTCTCGATCAGGTTCGCTGACGGCGGCGGTTCGGGCGACCATGGCTTTCTTGCCATGAATGCATCTTCCAATGCCGCCTGCGAATTGTCCCTAATCGACCGATCCGCGAAGAGCCGACTGCACCGCCGAAATATCGATGACCCTTGGCATCGCAATGACCGGGGCCATGCGCTGGCGCGCCTCAAAACGCTCGCTCATGGATCGGCTGGTTAACTCGCCCGGAGCATCTGTCAATCGGTCCAGCCTGCGCAGGGAGGTCGGCATCAGCAGATCGTCGCGCCGGCTCACTTCCGCCACCCGAAGCCTGTCGAAGTGACCGGGCCGCAGCGACGCGTGAGCGTCGAGCGGCGTCTGGGGGGAGGGCGTTTCGACTTCGTAGGACGCCCGGACGCGGTCGTGTCGGTTGCGGCAGATTCTGTTCACCGGGCGGGAGGCCCGAGCCGATCCGTCCAGACATTGGCCGACGACAGGTCCGCTGGACGGCACGATGCGCGCACGCAACGTGTAACCGCATGCTGAAAGCGCGACGAGACTTCCCATCAGTACGGCGAGTTTGCGGAACACGGCACAACCCCAGGCTTCGATAGGGTCCAAGCTAACGAGTATGGTTTAAAATGCCCTTACGCCGTGCCCATGGGCATCCGTCGAGACGGATGGCTCTTGAAACTGCGCCCTCGCATTTAGACGGGACGAATCTGCGAAAAGGCTTGCGTCCGGCGGGATCATCTTCTAGTGAGGGTCCAGTCGGAGCGTAGCGCAGCCTGGTAGCGCACCTGAATGGGGTTCAGGGGGTCGGAGGTTCGAATCCTCTCGCTCCGACCATCTCCGTGATTTCATCGTAGCGATCTTTGTGCTCTTCCGCTCAGATGGAGCGAAGTTTGCCTGCGGCCGATGACCGCTCGTGAAACCCGGTCGCCTCCACATACATTCGTTCAGGACCTTCATCACACTGGCATGGCGGCTGCGCCCTGTCTGTCCGTCCTGAGTAACCGTCTCCATGCTGAAATCTTATCCCCGGACGGGGCCGTTCCCTGACCGGACCGAACTTGGGTATCTCCCGCTCTGTGGCTATGCGGCCCTTGGCGATGGGCGTTCCGTGGCTTTGTCCGGCGCCGATGGCTCAATCGATTGGTGGTGCGTCCCCAATCTGGATTCGCCTCCGATGTTCGACCGCCTTCTGGCGGAGCAGAATGGCGGCTGCTTCCTGATCGCGCCCACCGAGCCCTTCACCACGAAGCGCGGCTATCGCGACGGAAGCAATGTCCACGAGACCGTCTTCACCACGGCCAGCGGACGCGCGGTCCTGACCGAGTCGTTGAATACGGGCCCGGGTGGGCGGCTGCCCTGGTGCGAGCTTGCGCGGCGGATCGAGGGGCTGGAAGGGCGTGTGGAGTTCACCGTTCGTCTGCGCTTCAGCACCCGGGCTGATTCCATCTGCCCCTATCTCTCCCGAAACGACAACGCGATGACCTTCCACGCGGGCGAGGTGCTTGGTCTGTTTCGCCATACGACAGGCGTCGAAATCCTGTCCGAAGAGGATGAAGGAATCGAAGCGCGGTTCTGCGTCGAGGCCGGCCAGCGCGAGATCGTTGCGATCATCGCGGGCCAGAACGAGCCTCTGGTTGTCGCCAAGATGGAGGAGATCGACCGGCGGATCGACGTGTCCGACAAGGAATGGCGCGAGTGGTCCGCCGAGATCGGCTATGATGGCTTGTTCGCGCCGGAGGTAATGCGCAGCGCCTTGGCGCTGAAATTCCTCCTGTACTCTCCGACTGGCGCCATCGCGGCGGCGGCCACGACCTCGCTGCCGGAAGGAATCGGCAATCACAAGAACTACGATTACCGCTATGCCTGGGTCAGGGATGCCTCCTACACGATCAAGGCCTTCCTGCGGATCGGTGCCATGTCCGAAGCGAAGGCCGCCTTCACATGGCTGATCCATCGTCTCGAAGAGCATGGAACGCATGTCTGCTACCAGTTGAACGGTGCGCTCGTGGAGCCGGTGCAGGAGATCGATCTGCCGGGATACAGGGACAGCCGTCCGGTTGTTCGCGGCAATCAGGCGGCCAAACAGCTTCAACTCGGCGTTTACGGCGATCTGTTCGAGACGGCGGCCCGATTTGTGGCGGCTGGCCATATCATCGACCCGCATAGCGCCGAGGTTCTGGCGGGCATCGCCGATACATGCGCCGACGCGTGGCGACGCAAGGACGCCGGTATCTGGGAATTGAACGAACTCGAACATTACACCATGTCCAAGATCAGCGCGTGGCAGGGAATGGCGCGGGCGGCGGAACTTGCGGCCGGCGGTCATCTCCCTGCGACGTGCCAGCCACGCTGGGAGCGAACGCGTGATCGGATCGCCGCCTGGATCGACGCGCATTGCTGGTGCGAGGAGCGTCAATCCTATCTCTTCTATCCCGGTAGCGACGCCTTCGACGCCTCGCTGGCGCTCGCAGTGCGCTTCGGTTTCGATGGTCGTGATCGTCTGGAGAAGACCATCCGGGCGATCGACCGGCATCTGAGTGCAGGCGCGTTTCACTATCGCTACAGCGGCGTCGAGTCGGACGAAGGCTGCTTCCTCGCCTGCTCCTTCTGGCATTGCGAGGCTCTGGCTCTCTTGGGTCATCGCGACGAAGCGGAGACCCGCTTCCGAGCCATTCTCGCAGGGCTCGATCGGGGCTCAGGCATTTTCAGCGAGATGATCGATCCGTCAGACGGCACCTTCCTGGGGAACATGCCGCAGGGGCTGACCCACCTGGCCTTGATCCAGACGGCCGCAACGCTGTCAGGCAATGGCATATGATAGGAGAATGATGAACACTCGTGGCTGGGGCGCCTGGAACATAATCCAACTTTCTCTAAGCGCCTGAATCGTCATAAGTTATGGCAGTTATTGACCTTTTTCTCAAGCGACTGGTACACACGGCTGGTACACACGACCTAGCCACAGGGTTCCGATGTCGCAAGTTTCGTACCTCATTCGGATCGGCGCGAGCTACTACGCTCGCCTTCGGGTTCCGCTCGACCTTCGCGAGATAGTCGGCGCTGAGTTCCGCAAGAAGTCGCTCCGAACGAAGGATCGGGACGAGGCGAAGCGGCGCATGTGGCCTGTCATCGAAGCGTGGAACCGGGAGTTTGACGACCTCCGGTCCCGGCGAAACGTCTCCGTAGAAGATCGCGACCGCGCCGGCTGGGATCACTATTCCGGCGCGCTGGAACGCGACGAGATCGCACGGCAACACATGCCGACGCCCGACGAGATCGAGAAGGCGAGGGAAGACGCCGTTGCGACGATCAAGCGCGATGGGATCGATATGGGCGACCGTCTCGCCGTTCTCAACGCAAGCGCGGATTTTCTCGTCACGCATAACAGCCGTAAATTTGACGCCCACGCCCGCCGCGTCAAACTCGACACGCTCCGGCGTCATCTGACCGAAGGCGAGTTCGCCCTGATCGCCGACGAGGTAGATGAATTCATTCGGCAGAATCGGCTCCTAACCAAGCCCGGTTCCTCCGATTATTCGGACCTTGCTCGCCGACTGATGCGGGCTGAAATCCAGTACCTTGAGCGCTCACTAGAACGCGATGTGGGCGACTACTCCGGCACTCCGAAAGACCCCGTTGTCGCGCCTCCGACTGGTACGGCTCGCGAGACCGCGAAACCGGGCGAAACGATCATGGAGCTTTTCGAGAAGTACGCGCGGCAGAATCCCAAACGCATCACGCCTGACACTTTGAATCAGGCTCGCCGAGACATTCGGACATTCCTTGAGGTTCACGGCACTGGCTTCCCCGCGCATCGGATCGACAAGCCGGCCGTCGCTGCATGGATGGACCTTCTAGCGCTGTATCCGGTCAAGGCGACTGAGACGAAGGCATTCGCCGGAATGAAGCTCCCGCAGATCGTGAAGGAGAATGAGCGGATCGGTAAGCCGACGCTCACGCCCCGGACGATCAATCGCTATCTTTCGAGCCTTGGCGCGTTCTGCGAATGGCTGGCGAATCGTGGTGTCCTACAGGCCAACCCGACCCAGCGCATGTTTTTAACAAAGGATAAGAGCCAGAAAATTTTTCCCTTCTCGGACTCGCAACTCAAGGCGCTCTTTTCGTCGCCACTTTTTACAGGATGCCAGAACGACGACCATTGGCGCTACATCGCGAAGCCGGGGAACGTTGCGATCCGTGACCATCGCTATTGGGTTCCACTTGTCATGCTCTACAGCGGCGCTCGCCCCGGTGAGATTGCCCAACTTGGGGTTCGCGACGTTCGTTCGCAGGGCGATGTTTGGTTCATGCACATCACTGAACTCGGTGATGATGACAAATCGACTAAAACGGAAGGTTCCATGCGTGTCGTTCCGATACATTCGGAACTCGTGCGACTTGGGTTCCTCAACTATCATGCTGAAACTATTCGCGCGGGTCATTTGAAGCTCTTCCCCGAAGCGAAGCGTAACGAACGTGGCCAAATGATCGCTGAGTTTTCT